>NZ_JBKYMO010000081.1:0-16380 GCF_047302915.1 Massilia sp. CT11-108
CCCGCGCGCCTGCCCGCGCTGCGCGCTGCGGTGCCGGATGCGGACTTCGTCGCCGGCCCGTTCGCCGCAAACCTGCTGGACGGCGTGGACTTCGTCGCCGTCAGCCCGGGCCTCGCCCCGAACCGCGAACTCGCGGAGATCGCGCCGGCGGCTGTCGAACGTCACGTGCCGCTGTGGGGCGAGATCGAGTTGTTCGCGCAGGCGCTGTCGGCGCTGAAGGCGGAGCAGGGGTATTCCCCGAAAGTCATCGCCATCACGGGCACCAATGGCAAGACGACGGTGACGAGCCTCACCGGCCTGCTGTGCCGCCGCGCCGGTCTCACGACGAAGGTCGCAGGCAACATCAGCCCCGCCGCACTGGACGTGCTGCGCGAGGTGCTTGATGCGGACGAGCTCCCGCAGGCCTGGGTGCTGGAACTCTCCAGCTTCCAGCTGCACACGACGTACAGCCTGAACCCGGACGCGGCGACGGTCCTGAACATCACGCAGGACCACCTCGACTGGCACGGCAGCATGGCCGCCTATGCCGCCGACAAGGCCCGCATCTTCGGCGCCGACACGGTGCGCGTGCTGAACCGCGACGACAGCGTCGTGATGGGCATGACGGCGCCGGGCGCGACGATCACCACGTTCGGCACGGGCGAACCGGATGCGCCGGGCAGCTTCGGCCTCGTGAACGAGCGCGGCGTGCTGTGGCTTGCGAATGCGAATCCTCTGGAAGAACCCGAGAAGAAGAAAAAGAAGAACGACCCGGCGCAATCAACTGAGCCGGTCGAAGTCACGATCAATCGATTGATGCCGGCCGACGCGCTGCGCATCCGCGGCCTGCACAACGCCTCCAACGCGCTGGCCGCGCTGGCGCTGTGCCGCGCTTGTGGCCTGCCGCTGGCGCCGCTGCTGCACGGCCTGCGCGACTACCAGGGCGAGCCGCACCGCGTCGAACTGGTCACCAGCATCGACAACGTCGAGTACTACGACGATTCCAAGGGCACGAACGTGGGCGCGACGGTCGCCGCGCTGGAAGGCCTCGGTAAAACGTTCGGCAAGACCGATCGCCAGATCCTGCTCATCGCGGGCGGCGACGGCAAGGGCCAGGATTTCAGCCCGCTCGCGGGCCCGTGCGCGCGCTACGTGCGCGCCGTGCTGCTGATCGGCCGCGACGGCCCCGCCATCGGCGCCGCATTGGCCCCCACCGGCGTGCCGTGCTTCGACCTGCCGGGATTGCCGGAAGCCGTGCGCCGCGCGAGCGGCCTGGCGAAATCGGGTGACGTCGTGCTGCTGTCGCCCGCGTGCGCGAGCCTGGACATGTTCACGAACTACGCGCACCGCGCCCAGGTCTTCGTCGACGCCGTGCGCGACATCGCGCTCGAGAAGGGACAGGATCTCTGATGGCTTTCCAGATCCCCTTCAAGTTCGGCGGCAGCTCCAGCGATGCGGGAAACAGCGCGATCGCGACGCGCGCACGCCCGTCGCGCATGATGGAATACGACCAGCCGCTCGTGTGGGTCGTGCTGTTGCTGATGCTGTTCGGGATGGTGATGGTGTACTCGGCGTCGATCGCGCTGCCGGACTCGCCCAAGTTCGCCTACCTCGCCGGCAAGAATAACTACTTCCTGGTGCGCCAGGCCATGTTCATCGTGATCTCGATGGTGACGGGCCTGTTCGTCTTCCGTATTCCCGTCGCGACGTGGCAGCGCTTCGCGCCGCTGATGTTCGTCGCCACGCTGGTCCTGCTGGCGCTCGTGCTGATCCCCGGCGTCGGCGTCGTCGTCAACGGCGCGCGCCGCTGGCTGTCGCTGAAGATTTTCAATTTGCAGCCGTCCGAGATCATGAAGGTGGTGTCCGTGCTGTACGCGGCCGACTTCACGGTGCGCAAGCAGCAGTACATGCACAAGCTGACGAAGGGCTTCATGCCGATGGCCGCCGCGATGGCGCTCGTCGGCGCGCTGCTGATGCTCGAACCCGACCTCGGCGCGTTCGGCGTCGTCGTCTGCATCTCGATGGGCATCCTGTTCCTCGGCGGCTTCAACATGATCTGGTTCGGCGGCATCGGCGCCATCCTCGTGCTGGTGTTCTCGACCATCATCGCGCTGTCGCCGTTCCGCCGCGCGCGCATGTTCGCGTACATGAACCCGTGGGAAGAGGGCAATGCGCTGGACAAGGCGTACCAGCTGACGCATTCGCTGATCGCGTTCGGCCGCGGCGAATTCTTCGGCGTGGGCCTGGGCGGTTCCGTCGAGAAGCTGCACTACCTGCCGGAAGCGCACACCGACTTCATCATGGCCGTCATCGGCGAGGAACTGGGTCTCGTCGGCGTGCTCATCGTGATCGGCCTGTTCTACTGGCTCGTCAAGCGCGCGTTCGACATCGGCCGCCAGGCCATCGCGCTGGAACAGCACTTCGCCGGCCTCGCCGCGAAAGGCATCGGCATCTGGATCGGCGTGCAGGTGTTCATCAACATGGGCGTGAACCTGGGCCTGCTGCCCACGAAGGGCCTGACGTTGCCGCTGATGAGCTATGGCGGTTCCGGCGTGCTGTTCAACTGCGTGGGTCTCGCGATCCTGCTGCGCATCGATTACGAAAACCGGGTACGGATGCGGGGAGGCCGTCAATGACCAGGAAGCTCATGATCATGGCCGCCGGCACCGGTGGCCACATCTTTCCCGGCATCGCCATCGCGCAATCGATGCGCGAGCGCGGCTGGGAAGTCTCGTGGCTGGGCACGCAGCACGGCATGGAAAAGGATATCGTGCCGAAGCACGGCATCCCGATGGATTCCATCGACTTCGCCGGCATGCGCGGCAAGGGCATCGCGCACACGGTGTCCGGCGCGTTCAAGCTCGTCGCCAGCTTTGCATCAATCCGCAAGTACCTCGCATTGCGCCGCCCGGACGTCGTGCTGGGCATGGGCGGCTACGTGACGGTGCCGGGCGGGATGATGGCGCGCTCGCGCGGCATCCCGTTGGCGCTCGTGAACGCGGATGCGGCCCTGCTCCTGTCGAACAAGACCTTGAGCCCGCTCGCGCAGCGCGTGCTGTTCGGCTTCCCGGCCGATTTCGGCAAGGCGGCAGGTAAAGCCGTCGTCACCGGCAACCCGGTGCGCAAGGAAATCCTCGAGATGCCCTCGCCGGGCCACCGCTTCGCCGGCCGCACCGGCCCGCTGAACATCCTCGTCGTGGGCGGCAGCCTCGGTGCGAAGGTGCTCAACGACAGCGTGCCGGCCGCGCTGGCGCTGATCCCGGAAGGGCTGCGTCCGACCGTGACCCACCAGTCGGGCAAGAAGAACATCGATGCGTTGCGTGCCGCGTACGCGCAGGCGGGCGTGCAGGCGAACGTGGTCGACTTCATCGACGACATGGCGGCGGAATATGCGAACGCGGACCTCGTGATCTGCCGCGCCGGCGCGATCACGATCTCGGAACTGACGGCGGCCGGCGTCGCGAGCGTGCTCGTGCCGTTCGTCGCCAGCACGACGAGCCACCAGCGCGACAACGCGATCTGGATGGCGGGGCAGAAGGCGGCCGTGCACCTGCCGCAAGGCGAACTGAATCCGCAGCAGCTGGCAAAGCTGCTGCAAACCACCACGCGCGACGACTGCCTGGCGATGGCCGAGGCGGCGCAGGCCGTGGGACGGCGCGACGCCAATGCGGCGATCGCGCGCGTACTTGAAGAACTGGCGAACGGCGGACAATGAAACACAAGATCAAACACATTCACTTCGTCGGCATCGGCGGCAGCGGCATGAGCGGCATCGCGGAAGTGCTGCTGAACCTCGGCTATAAAGTGTCGGGCTCGGACCTCGCGTCGAACGCGGCCAGCCAGCGCCTGCAGCAGCTGGGCGCGGACGTGCGCATCGGCCACGCGGCGGACAACATCGCCGGCGCGGACGCCGTCGTCACGTCGACCGCCGTCAACGAAGCGAATCCGGAAGTCGTCGCCGCGCGCGCCGCGAAAGTCCCCATCGTCCCGCGCGCGATCATGCTGGGTGAGTTGATGCGCCTGAAGCGCGGCATCGCCATCGCCGGCACGCACGGCAAGACGACGACGACGAGCCTCGTCGCGTCCGTGCTCGCGCAGGGTGGCCTGGACCCGACGTTCGTCATCGGCGGGCGCCTGAACAGCGCGGGCGCCAACGCGAAGCTGGGCACCGGCGACTACATCGTGGCCGAGGCGGACGAATCGGATGCGTCGTTCCTGAACCTGTCGCCGATGATCGAGGTGATCACCAACATCGACGCCGACCACATGGACACGTACGAACACGACTTCGAGAAGCTGAAGGGCGCGTTCGTCAACTTCACGCACCGCCTGCCGTTCTACGGCCGCGCGATGATGTGCATCGACGACGCGAACGTGCGGGCTATCCTGCCGCAGGTGACGAAGCCCGTGACCACGTACGGCTTTTCGGAAGACGCCGAAGTGCGCGCCCTGAACGCGCGCGCCCAGGGCATCCAGATGCATTTCACCGTGCGCCAGCAGGGCTATCCGGACACGGACTTCGTGCTGAACCAGCCGGGCATGCACAACGTGCTGAACGCCTGCTCCGCGATCGCGATCGCGCGCGAGATCGGCGTGCCGGACGAAGCGACGGCGCAGGGCCTGCGCGAATTCAACGGCGTGGGCCGCCGCTTCACGCGCTACGGCGAGATCGAACTGCCGCAGGGCGGCAGCTTCACGCTCGTCGACGACTACGGCCACCACCCGGTGGAAGCCCAGGTCACGCTGGCCGCCGCGCGCGCCGCGTATCCGGGCCGCCGCCTCGTGCTGGCGTTCCAGCCGCACCGCTATAGCCGCACCCGCGACCTGTTCGAGGACTTCGTCAAGGTGCTGGCCGCGCCGGACGTGCTGCTGCTGGCCGAGGTGTATCCGGCCGGCGAAGCCCCGATCGTGGCGGCGGACGGCCGCGCGCTCGCGCGCGCGCTGCGCGCGGGCGGCCAGGTCGAACCGATTTTCGTGGAAGCGATCGCCGACATGCCGGCGACGATCCTCAAGGTGGCGCGCGACGGCGACGTCGTGCTCACCATGGGCGCCGGCTCCATCGGCGGCGTTCCCCATCAACTGACATCGAATCAAAAGGTAACATCGTGAGCATTACGGAAACCGACGCAAAAGCCCTGGGCAAGGTCGGCGTGCTGTTCGGCGGCCTGTCCGCCGAGCGCGAGATTTCGCTGATCTCCGGCAGCGGCGTGCTGCAGGCGCTGAAATCGAAGGGGATCGACGCGCATGCGTTCGACCCGGCCGAGCGCTCGCTGGCCGAACTGGCCGCGGAAAAATTCGACCGCGTGTTCATCGCGCTGCACGGCCGCTACGGCGAGGACGGCACGCTGCAGGGCGCGCTGGAACTGCTGGGCATCCCGTACACGGGCAGCGGCGTGATGGCGTCCTCCGTCGGCATGGACAAGGTCACGACCAAGATCGTGTGGCTGGCGGCCGGCGTGCCGACGCCGCGCTACGTCACCATCGCGGCCGGTGCGAACGTCGACACGGATGCCATCGTCGCCGAACTGGGCCTGCCGCTGATCGTCA
This sequence comes from Massilia sp. CT11-108, assembly GCF_047302915.1. NCBI lineage: Bacteria > Pseudomonadati > Pseudomonadota > Betaproteobacteria > Burkholderiales > Oxalobacteraceae > Massilia > Massilia sp. CT11-108. The sequence continues at coordinate 5,527 of NZ_JBKYMO010000081.1, forward strand.
AGCCGCCGCTCGAAGGTTCCACGATCGGCATCACCAAGGTGGTCGACGCGGCAGCGCTGCAGGCCGCCGTCGACCTGGCGCGCCAGTACGACAAGGTGGTGCTGGTCGAGCAGTTCATCCAGGGCCGCGAATTTTCCGTGCCGGTGCTGGGCAGCGGCCCCACCGCGCGCGCGCTGCCGATCGTGGAGATCGTCGCACCCGAGGGCAATTACGACTACCAGAACAAGTACTTCACGGACGACACCAAGTACCACTGCCCGGCGCCGCTCGACGAAGCCACGACCAAGGCGATCCAGGCGCACGTGGTGAACGCGTACCGCGCGCTCGGCTGCGAAGGCTGGAGCCGCATCGACGTGCTGCTGCGCGCGTCGGACAACGAGCCGTTCCTGCTGGAGGTGAACACGTCGCCGGGCATGACGACGCACTCGCTCGTGCCGATGGCGGCGCGTGCCGAGGGCACGAGTTACGAAGACCTGTGCGTGGACATCCTGCGCTCCGCCAGCCTGAAAGCTGGCCAGGCCAAGAAGGGATAAGGAAGCAAAGATGTGGCATGACGTGCGAGCTCTGAACGCAACCGCCAGCGCGCTGACCGCGCTGGCGGTGCTCGCGTGCGTGGCGTCGGGAGTGTGGTGGCTGTCGCAGCGCCCGATGTTCACGTTGCGCGCGGTGCGGGTCGAGAGCATGTACGGGCTGGACCTGCAGCACGTGAACGAGCTGACGGTGCGTAACGGGGTGCTCGGGAAGATCAGCGGTAACTTCTTCACGACCGACCTCGAACAGGTGCGCACGACCTTCGAGGCCGTGCCGTGGGTGCGCAAGGCCAGCGTGCGCCGCGAGTGGCCGAACCAGCTGATCGTGCAGGTGGAAGAGCACGAGGCGCTCGGTACCTGGGGCGAGGACGGCAAGCTGTTGTCGGTGAAAGGCGACGTGTTCACGGCCAACCTGGGCGAGGCCGAGACCGACGAGGACCACGCACTGCCTGCGTTCGATGGTCCTCCCGGCAGCGAGAAGGAAGTGCTGACGCGCTTCGCGGAACTGCGCCGCTGGTTCGCGCCGATCCGCCTGATGCCGGAGTCGATCAGCCTGTCGAACCGCTACGCCTGGACCGTGAAGCTGAACAATGGCATGAGCGTGGAGCTGGGGCGCGAGAAGGACAAGGACACGCTGCACGGGCGCGTGCAGCGGCTGGTGAGCATTTACCCCCAGCTGGTGGCTAGACTGCAGGAGGGGCGCATCGATACGATCGACATGCGCTATCCGAACGGTCTCGCATTGTCCTCGGCGGCATTGACCGTGCCGGCGGATGCGACCAAGCCCGTGAAGGCGGCAGTGAAGAAAAAAACAAATACCAAAACTACAAAGCAGATCTAATTTAAGCAGGCGACAGCAAACATGACAAAAGACGCGAAGAACCTGATCGTCGGCCTCGACATCGGTACCTCGAAGGTGGTGGCGGTAGTGGCCGAAGTGATGGCCGATGGCCGCCACGAGGTGATCGGACTGGGCCAGCACGAATCCAAGGGTTTGAAGAAGGGCGTTGTCGTCAACATCGAAGCGACCGTCGAATCCATCCAGCGCGCGCTCGAGGAAGCCGAGCTGATGGCCGACTGCAAGATCCGCAACGTGTATGCGGGGATCGCCGGCAGCCATATCCGTTCGTTCAACTCGAGCGGCATGGTCGCCATCAAGGACAAGGAAGTGACGGCCACGGACGTGGCGCGCGTGATCGAGACGGCGAAGGCCGTGAACATCCCGACCGACCAGCAGCTGCTGCACACGGTGCCGCAGGAATTCATCGTCGACAACCAGGAAGACGTGCGCGAGCCGATCGGCATGAGCGGCATCCGCCTCGAGGTGCGCGTGCACATCGTCACCGGTGCGGTGTCCGCGGTCCAGAATATTGTAAAGTGCGTGCGCCGCTGCGGCCTCGAGGTGTCGGACCTGATCCTGCAGCCGATGGCGTCGGCCGATTCCGTGCTGACGAACGACGAGAAGGAACTGGGCGTCGTGCTGATCGACATCGGCGGCGGCACCACCGACATCGCGGTGTTCAGCGATGGCGCGATCCGCCACACGGCCGTGCTGCCGATCGCCGGCGACCAGATCACGAGCGACATCGCGATGGCGCTGCGCACGCCGACCGGCGAGGCGGAAGAGATCAAGATCCGCTACGGCGTGGCCAAGCAGGTGCTGGCCGATCCGGGCGAGTCGCTGGAAGTGCCGGGCCTCGGCGACCGCGGTCCGCGTTCGCTGTCGCGCCAGGCGCTGGCTGCCGTGATCGAGCCGCGCGTGGAAGAACTGTTCGCGATGGTGCACCAGGTCGTGCGCGAGTCCGGCTACGAAGGCGTGCTCTCGTCGGGCATCGTGCTGACGGGCGGTTCGTCGATCATGCCGGGCATGATCGAAATGGCGGAAGACATCTTCCTGAAGCCGGCGCGCCTCGGCACGCCGGAATACCGCGGCCAACTGGCGGACGTCGTGCGCAGCCCGCGCTACGCGACGGTCCTCGGTCTGCTGCTGGAAGCGAAAAAACAGTACCTGCGCGGTCATATCGTCACCCGTCAGGACGGGTCGGTGAAGGCAGTGTGGCAACGAATGAAAGAGTGGTTCCTCGGGAATTTCTGAGGCGGCGGAGGACCGCAGCGCGCGTGAGCCAGGATGGGAACAACGTAAACGCAACGCGTGGCGGGTTTTTCGGAGTGGTTGTAACAGCTAGTAGCAGATTTGCTTGGTAACGGACACGAAACATTTTTAAAATAGTGGCGCGTTTCCAATCTCGAGTCCTGGCTTCTTGTGCGAGGATTCGGGCTTGGAAACGGCTCATCGAGATTAGGAGTTCATCATGGAGTTCGATATGGTCGATAACGCAGCATTGGGCACGGTCATCAAGGTCGTCGGCGTTGGCGGCGCGGGTGGCAATGCGGTCCAGCATATGATCAACAAGGGCGTCGCCGGCGTGGAGTTCATCGCGGCGAATACCGACGCCCAGGCGCTGGCCGCATCCAGCGCCCACAACATCATCCAGATCGGCGAGTCCGGCCTGGGTGCGGGCATGCGTCCGGAAATCGGCCGCCAGCTGGCCGAGCAATCGCGCATGCGCATCGAAGACGCGCTGCGCGGTGCGCACATGGTCTTCATCGCCGCCGGCATGGGCGGCGGCACGGGCACCGGCGCCGCGCCGATCGTCGCGGAAGTCGCCAAGAGCCTGGGCGCGCTGACCGTGGCCGTCGTCTCGAAGCCGTTCTCGTACGAAGGCCAGAAGTGCATGGACGTCGCCGAAAACGGCCTGAACGAACTGACCAAGCACGTCGACTCGCTGATCGTCATCCTGAACGAGAAGCTGGAAGACATCTACGAAGACGAATCGATGCTGGACTGGATGAAGCATGCGGACGATGTGCTGAACAACGCCGTCGCCGGTATCGCCGAGATCATCAACGTCCCGGGCCACATCAACGTCGACTTCAACGACGTGAAGACCATCATGAGCGAGCAGGGCAAGGCCATGATGGGTACCGCGACCGCGTCGGGCGTCGACCGCGCGCGCATCGCCGCCGAGCAGGCCGTCGCTTCGCCGCTGCTGGACGGCATCGACCTGTCGGGCGCGAAGGGCGTCCTGGTGAACGTCACCGCATCGCGCGGCCTGAAAGGCAAGGAGATCAAGGAAGTCATGGCCGCCGTGCGCGCCTTCGCGGCACCGGACGCCGCGATCGCACAAGGCATCGCCTACGACGACGAGATGGGCGACGAACTGCGCGTGACCGTCGTCGCGACGGGCCTGGGCAAGAACAAGGCCAACATCTCGCTGGTGCAGCCGCAGCAGGTGCTGCGCACCGGCACGTACGGCGCGCCGATGATGTCGGGCACCCCGGGCGTGACGGCCGGCGTGACCATGGGTACGGCGACCGCCGGCGCGATGGACGGCATGAAGCAGCCGGCCGTGTGGCGCCGCGAGCAGGCCTCCGAGCAGGTGCGCGCGATGCAGAACAACGGTGTCGAGACCTACGACATCCCGGCGTTCCTGCGCAAGCAAGCCGACTAAGTAGCAGACTCCAACGCCGGCTGACCACCGGCGCTCCATGATGCGGGGCCAGGCTGTTCCAAGCAGCCTGGCCTTTCGTTTTTGAGAACCGGGGTCAGAGCCCGATTTTTGGAAATGGCTCGTGGGCAGTTGCCAAAATAAGGGCTCTGACCCCGGTTCTATTTGGTTCAGGCATACTTGCGGGTTCTGAAACTTTGAAAGGAATACCACCATGACGATCCAGATCGGCGACCGCCTGCCGGAAGGCGCCCTGCAAGAATTCATCGACGTCGAAACCGAAGGCTGCGCGCTCGGTCCGAACACGTTCAACGTGGCTGACCTCGTGAAAGGTAAAACCATCGCCATCTTCGGCCTGCCGGGCGCCTTCACCCCGACCTGCTCCGCGCAGCACCTGCCCGGCTACATCCAGCTGGCCGACCAGCTGAAAGCCAAGGGCGTCGACGAGATCTGGTGCATCTCCGTGAACGACGCATTCGTGATGGGCGCGTGGGGCCGCGACCAGAAGGCCACCGGCATCGTGCGCATGATGGCCGACGGCAGCGCCACGTTCACCAAGGCGCTGGGCCTGGAATTCGACCTCGTCGCCAAGGGCTTCGGCGTGCGCTCGAAGCGCTACTCGATGCTGGTGCAGGACGGCGTCGTCAAGCAGCTGAACATCGAGAACGGCGGCTTCGACGTGTCGTCGGCCGAGACGCTGCTCAAGCAACTGGGCTGATCGACCCTTGATCATCAACACCGAAACGCCGGACCAGCCCGAGGTGCGCGACATGCTCGCGCGCCTCGACGCGTACTGCGCCGCGCTGTATCCGGCCGAGAGCAACCACCTGATGGACGTCGCGTCGCTGATGCAGGGCGACGTGCTGTTCCTGGTCGCGCGCGACGTGGACGGTGCGGCGGTCGGGTGCGCGGCGCTCGTCAACCAGCAGGAGTATGGCTCAGTTTATGGTGAGATCAAACGCATGTTCGTGGACGAGCGCAAGCGCGGCCTCGGCACCGGGCGCAAGCTGCTCGAGCACCTCGTGATGTTCGCGCGGATGTCCGGCCTGTCGGTGCTGCGCCTGGAGACCGGCATTCACCAGCCGGAAGCCATCGGGTTGTACGAGCGTCTCGGCTTCGAGCGCCGCGCGCCGTTCGGCGATTACCGGGAGGATCCGCTGTCGCTGTTCATGGAGATGCCGCTTTGAGAGATCGCCCATGAGCCGCCTCGCCGGGAATCTGCGCAGCATCCGCGCGATGCTGGTCTGCGTCGCCATGTTCTCCATTATGGACATGACGATGAAGCTCCTGTCCGCGCACTTCCCGGCGATGCAGGTGGCGTCGATCCGCGCGTTGTCCGCACTGCCGCTCGTCGGCGCTTATCTATTCTGGCGCGGCGGACAGCGGTCGCTCTTGCAGATCCGCTGGCCGCTGCACCTGCTGCGCGGCGCGATCGGCATCGCGATGCTGGCGCTGTTCACGTACGGCCTCAAGACGCTGTCGCTGGCCGAAGCGTATTCGATCTTTTTCATCGGCCCGATCCTGATCACGGTGCTGTCCGTGTTCGTGCTGGGCGAGCGCGTGAACGGCGCGCGCTGGATCGCGATCGGCGTCGGCATGGCCGGCGTGCTCGTCGTGCTGCGGCCGACCGGTGCCGGCTTTTTCTCGCTGGGCGGACTCGCGGTGCTGACCGCGGCCGTGTGCTATGCCGTGTCGGCCGTGGCCGGACGCGTGCTCGCGCGCACGGACCGAGGCGAGCACATGATGTTCTGGCTGATGGTGCTGATGGCCATCGGTGCAACGCCCATGGCCGCGCCCGCGTGGGTGCCCGTGCAGGCCGGGCACTGGCTGCTGATCCTGATGCTGGCCGTGAGCGGCTTTTTCGGCCAGCTGGCGCTGACGGAGGCGTTCAGCCACGGCGAGGCGTCCGTGGTGGCGCCGTTCGAATACACGGCGCTGGCCTGGGGCGTGGCCATCGACTGGCTCATGTGGAAAACCTTGCCAGATGAATACACTTTACTGGGCGCCGCCATCATCATTGGCAGTGGCCTGTACCTGATCCGCCACGAAACCACTCACGCGGAAGCCGAGCATCCTTGAAAACGTGGTGTTCCTGCCACCGGGGCAGGCGGGTCCCGGCAAGGCTGTAAACGCTACGATATAATCGAACGATGCTCAAACAACGAACCATCAAACAACTGGTGCGCACGACAGGTGTCGGCTTGCACTCCGGAACCAAGGTCGAGCTGACCCTGCGTCCGGCGGCCGCCGATACGGGCATCGTGTTCCGCCGCGTCGATCTCGACCCCATCGTCGAGTTCCCGTCGAATGCCGATATCGTGGGCGATACGCGCATGGCGTCGGTGCTCACGCAGGGCAATGCGCGCGTCTCGACCGTCGAGCACCTGATGTCGGCCTGCGCCGGCCTCGGCATCGACAACCTGTACGTCGACGTCACGGCCGAAGAGATTCCGATCATGGACGGTTCCGCGTCGTCGTTCGTCTTCCTGCTGCAGCAAGCGGGTGTGCAGGAGCAGGCCGCGCCCAAGAAGTTCATCCGCGTGCTGAAACCCGTGGAAGTCCGCCAGGGCAGCGGTGCCAACGAGAAATGGGCGCGCCTGACCCCGTACGACGGCTTCAAGCTCGACTTCTTCATCGAATTCAACCACCCGGCCGTGGACGGCACGACGCAGCGCGCGATCGTCGACTTCGGCAAGGTCTCGTACGTGCACGACGTGGCGCGTGCCCGCACGTTCGGCTTCATGCAGGACGTGGAAAGCCTGCGCGGCATGGGCCTGGCGCGCGGCGGTTCGCTGGAAAACGCGATCGTGATGGACGAGTACCGCATCCTGAATGCGGACGGCCTGCGCTACGACGACGAGTTCGTGCGCCATAAAATCCTCGACGCGATCGGCGACCTGTATCTCGTCGGCTCGCCGCTGCTGGCCAGCTACGAGGCGCACAAGTCGGGCCACGGCCTGAACAACCTGCTGCTGCGCGAGCTGTTGGCGCATCCTGATTCGTACGAGATCGTGACGTTCGATGCGCAGGAGCGGGCGCCGGTGTCCTACGGCGCGCAGATGGAAAGGGAGTGGGCGCTGACCTAACTGCCGTCATTCCCGCTCAGGCGGGAATAGTGCCACTGGCACTATTCCCTCCATACGCCGTGTGCTCGCTGGCTCAGCATGGGTTCCCGCTTCCGCGGGAACGACGTTGTTATTTCTTCCGTCTCTCCGCCAGCCTCTTGATTGCCGCGATCAGCGCCGCGTTCTGCGGCGTTTCCGGCAACGTCTCCCCCAACTGCTCGAACGCATCCACCGCCGTCGGCGGCAAGGTCAGCGAGGACGGCTTCAGCTCCTCGCGCACGGGCACGTTCGGCCGCATCTGGATCTTGATGCGCACGTTCTCCACCTGCCATCCCTTTTTCTGCAAACCCGCCTGCAACTTGGGCAGCTGCTGCTTGAGCTTGGCCGCGACGGCGGAAGAGGGCACGGCGAGGGTCAGCACGGCATCCTGGAACGACAGCACGTCGCAGCCGGCGTACATCGGCGGCAGGATTACCTTGACGTCACGCTGCAAATTGCCCACGCGCAGGGCGGTCGGCATCAGGGCGGCGAGGCGGTCGTTGGCGCGCAGGAAGTCGGTCGCGACGAACGACGTCTTGCGGTCGCGGGTGCCGTAGATGTGGAAGGGACGCTGGTTCGAAGAAGACTGCATGCTCGGAACATACCACAGCCGCCGGCCCTGCCGCGAAGAATCGTGCACCTTGTGTGAAATCGAATGCAATTCGATAACATTTTTTGCCAGCCGCACTTGTGATCCGCCGGGCGACCCCCAAGTGTGGCCGGATCGCATGATAAAATCGGTGGCTTTTTGCCATTGGTGCTCTCGGGGAGATATGTTTTTGCTATCATCCTGGGCTCCTCGGACCTTTTTCGCGGCGTACTTTTGAAGAACACAGCATGTCATTCCTGACCAAGATTTTCGGCAGCCGTAACCAGCGTCTGCTCAAGCAATACCAAAAATCCGTACGCGAGATCAACGCGCTCGAGCCGCAGATGGAAGCGCTGTCCGATGCCGATCTCCAGGCAAAGACAAACGAATTCAAGCAACGCCTGGCCGGGGGCGCCACGCTGGACGATATCCTCGTGGAAGCCTTCGCCGTCTGCCGCGAAGCCGCCAAGCGCGTCATGAAGATGCGCCACTTCGACGTGCAGCTGATCGGCGGCATGGTCCTCCACTACGGCAAGATCGCCGAGATGGGCACCGGCGAGGGTAAAACGCTGATGGCGACCCTGCCCGTGTACCTGAACGCGCTGTCCGGCAAGGGCGTGCACGTCGTGACGGTCAACGATTACCTGGCCCAGCGCGACGCCGAGCAGATGGGCCGCCTGTACGGCTGGCTCGGTTTGACGACGGGCGTGAACCTGTCGCAGATGGATCACGACAGCAAGCAGAAGGCCTACGGTTCCGACATCACCTACGGCACCAACAACGAATACGGTTTCGACTACCTGCGCGACAACATGGTCTACGAGATGCGCGAGCGCGTGCAGCGTGGCCTGAACTTCGCCGTGGTCGACGAGGTGGACTCGATCCTGATCGACGAAGCGCGTACGCCGCTGATCATTTCCGGGCAGGCCGAGAACCACACCGAGCTGTACCACAAGATCAACGAAGTCCCGCCGCTGCTGACCCTGCAGATCGGCGAGGAGACCCCGGACGGCAAGGGCAACATCGAAGTCCCGGGCGACTACACGAAGGACGAGAAGGCGCACACCGTGCTGCTGACCGAGGCCGGCCACGAAAAGGCCGAGGCCATCCTCACGAAGATGGGCCTGCTGCCGGAAGGCGCCTCGCTGTACGACGCCGCCAACATCACGCTGATCCACCACCTGTACGCCGCCCTGCGCGCGCACGTGCTGTACCACAAGGACCAGCACTACGTCGTGCAGAACAACGAGGTCGTGATCGTCGACGAATTCACCGGCCGCCTGATGACGGGCCGCCGCTGGTCCGACGGCCTGCACCAGGCCGTGGAAGCGAAAGAGGGTGTGCGCATCCAGAACGAGAACCAGACGCTGGCCTCGATCACGTTCCAGAACTACTTCCGCATGTACAGCAAGCTGTCGGGCATGACGGGTACGGCGGACACGGAAGCGTACGAATTCCAGGAGATCTACGGCCTGGAAACCGTCGTCGTCCCGCCGAACCGTCCGTCGCAGCGCAAGGACCGCCAGGACCAGGTGTACAAGACGGCGCAGGAAAAATACCAGGCGATGGTGAACGACATCCGCGACTGCTACGAGCGCGGCCAGCCGGTCCTCGTCGGTACGACGTCGATCGAGAACTCGGAACTGCTGTCGGGCATCCTGGACCAGGCCAAGCTGCCGCACAACGTGCTGAACGCGAAGCAGCACGCCCGCGAGGCGGAGATCATCGCGCAGGCCGGTCGTCCGAAGATGATCACCATCGCCACCAACATGGCCGGCCGCGGTACTGACATCGTCCTGGGCGGCAACGTCGAGAAGCAGATCCAGTTCATCGAAGCGGACGAATCGCTGTCGCCGGAACAGAAGGCCGAGCAGTCGGCCAAGCTGCGCGAGGAATGGCAATCGCTGCACGACCACGTCGTCGCGCAGGGCGGCCTGCACATCATCGGCACCGAACGCCACGAGTCGCGCCGCGTCGACAACCAGCTGCGCGGCCGTTCGGGCCGCCAGGGCGACCCGGGTTCGTCGCGCTTCTACCTGTCGCTGGACGACCCGTTGCTGCGCATCTTCGCGGGCGACCGCGTGCGCGCCGTGATGGACCGCCTCAAGATGCCGGAAGGCGAACCGATCGAAGCGGGCATGGTCACGCGCTCGATCGAAGGCGCGCAGCGCAAGGTCGAGGCCCGCAACTTCGACATCCGCAAGCAGCTGCTGGAATACGACGACGTCGCCAACGACCAGCGCAAGGTGATCTACACCCAGCGTAACGAGTTGCTGGAAGCGGCCGACATCTCCGAGCTGATCGCCAGCTTGCGCATCGGCGTGTTCACCGACGTCGTGCGCACCCATGTGCCGGCGGAGTCGGTGGAAGAGCAGTGGGACATTCCGACGCTGGAGCGCGTGCTGGCCGACGAATGGGCCCTGCCGGTGCCGCTGGCGAAGATGCTGGAGGAAGAGCCGAACCTGAACGACGACGACATCCTCGAACGCGTGCTGGCCGCCGCGGAGAGCTCGTACGAAGCGAAGGTCGGCATCGTCGGCAAGGAAGCGTTCGGCGGCTTCGAGCGCAACGTCATGCTGCAGAACATCGACACGCACTGGCGCGAGCACCTGGCCGCGCTGGACCACCTGCGCCAGGGCATCCACCTGCGCGGTTATGCGCAGAAGAACCCGAAGCAGGAATACAAGCGCGAAGCGTTCGAACTGTTCGGCGCGATGCTCGACCAGATCAAGAACGAAGTCATCCGCACCATCATGACCGTCCGCATCCAGACCCGCGAGGAAGTCGAGGCGGCGGAAGCGGCGATGCAGGCAGCGGCTGCACACCTGGAAAACGTCAACTACCAGCACGCCGACTTCGACCCGACGGCGGCGCCGGAAGAACTGATGGCACCGCTCGCAGTCACTCCAGGCACGACGGCGATGGCGGACGATCCGGCCACCACCTACATGGGCGTGAAGGTCGGCCGCAACGACCCGTGCCCGTGCGGCAGCGGCAAGAAGTTCAAGGCTTGCCACGGCAAGCTGGCGTGATGCCGTAACCCCCAAAAAAAAGGTTCTTCACGGATTTCCGGGAAACGCGGCTTTGATCTTCAGGAAGAAGAAGGCGCTATCCCGGTAGCC
>NZ_JBKYMO010000082.1:0-16331 GCF_047302915.1 Massilia sp. CT11-108
GATCGCGGAGCACGGGCCGCTGGCGCCGGGCATTGCCATCGACTTCGCTTTCACGAATGTCGCACGGCCGTACTATATCGCCTACAATGGCGCGGGACGCAGTTGCGCCGACGGTAACAGCGCGGCGGCGCGCTGGGGAACGGTGTCGCTGTTTCATGGCGGGCACATCCGCCGTATTAAAATCAACATGCTGGGCCGGGCGCGCGTGTGCGATCCGGCGCGCGATGCGGGTTGCGACGGCGCGCCGGCGCCATGAACTTTGGCGGCGGGACGCCGCCAGCGTGAACCTTCGGGCGGCGGGACGCCGCCGGTGCGAACCTGGCAACACAACGTAGCGAGACCGGAAACGAGAGTGCAGATACAGAGCGATACCGACGGCATGGCGCTGGCCCTGGAATGGGCGGCGAAGGGCATGTACATCACCGCGCCCAACCCGCGCATCGGCTGCGTGATCGTGCGCGACGGCACCGTCATCGGCGCCGGCCACACGCAGGCCGCCGGCCAGGCCCATGCCGAGATCCAGGCGCTGCGCGATGCCCAGGCGCGCGGCTACGACGTGCGCGGCGCCACCGCCTACGTCACGCTGGAGCCGTGCAGCCATTACGGCCGCACGCCGCCGTGCTCGAACGCGCTGATCCAGGCGGGGCTCGGCCGCGTCGTCGCGGCGATGGTCGATCCGAATCCGCTCGTCGCCGGGCGCGGCCTGGCGCAGCTGGAAGCGGCCGGGATCGAGGTCAGCGCGGGCCTGCTGGCCGAACCGGCCCATGAATTGAACATCGGCTTCTTCACGCGCATGCGCCACGGGCGGCCGTGGGTGCGCCTGAAGACGGCGGCCAGCCTGGATGGCGTCACGGCGCTGGACAATGGCGAGAGCCAGTGGATCACGAGCCCCCAGGCGCGCGCGGACGGCCACGCGTGGCGGGCGCGCGCGAGCGCGATCCTGACCGGCATCGGCACGATCAAGGTCGACAACCCGCAGCTGACGGTGCGCGGCATCGACACGCCGCTGCAGCCGCGCCGCGTGATCGTCGACAGCCGCCTCGACATCGACCTCGACGCGTGCATCCTGCAGGGCGAGCCGTGCTGGATCGTGGCCGCCGTGCCGAACGCGGACAAGGAAGCGGCGCTGCAGGCGCTGGGACACGAGATCCTCATGTTGCCGAATGCGTCCGGCAAGGTCGACCTGCCGGCGCTGATGCGCGAGCTGGGACGGCGCGAGATCAACGAGCTGCACGTCGAGGCCGGTTCCAAGCTGAACGCGTCGCTCGTGCGCGAGGGCTGCGTGGACGAGTTGCTCGTCTACCTGGCGCCCAGCCTCGTCGGCCCGGGGCAGGGGATGTTCGCGCTGCCGCCGCTTGCGCACCTGTCCGACAAGCTGCCGCTGCATTTCCACGCCGTGGCCCAGGTCGGGCCGGACCTGCGCATCCTGGCGCGTTTCAAGCGGGACGAGGATCCGAGCCGCCACGCGTAATACCGCACCGATATTGTCAAAACAAAGGAAGAGATCATGTTCACCGGAATCGTCGCTGCCGTCGGCAGCATCAAATCGGTTACCCCGCTGGCGGACGGCGCGGATGCCGGCGTGCGCCTGGACATCGACGCGGGCGGCCTGCCGCTGGCCGACGTCGCGCTGGGCGACTCGATCGCCATCAACGGCGCCTGCATGACCGTCGTCGAAAAGACGGACAGCGCCTTCGCCGTCGACGTCTCGCGCGAGAGCCTCAATCGCACCGTGGGCCTCGACCAGCCGGGCGAAGTGAACCTGGAAAAGGCGCTGACCCTGGCCGAGCGCCTGGGCGGCCACCTCGTCTCGGGCCACGTCGACGGCCTCGGCGACGTGCACAGCTTCGAGCAGGTGGGCGAGTCGTGGAAGCTCGTCGTCGACGCGCCCCGCGACCTGGGCAAGTACCTGGCCTATAAAGGTTCCGTCGTCGTGAACGGCGTGTCGCTGACGGTCAACAGCGTCGAGGACATCGACGGGGCCGGCAGCCAGTGCTGCCGCTTCTCGATCAACCTGATTCCGCACACGATCGCCGTCACGACGCTGAAGCACCTGCGTGCCGGCAAGAAGGTCAATCTCGAGATCGACCTCATCGCACGCTACGTGGAACGCATGCTCAGCGCCGCCAAGGCCTGAGCGGATGGCGTAGACTCCCTGCTGGCCTCCGTGCCAGCGTAGCCGGCCTGTCCGTCTTTACGTTGGCATCACAACGATAACAAGGACGAGACATGACCCGGCACCTTTCCCTCGATGGCAAGACCGTCGCGCGCGGCGCGGCATTGACCGTGCTGCTGGCGGCGGCCGCGTTGGCACATGCCGATCCGGCCGGCATGCGCACCTACCGCACGCTCGCGATGACGGCAAGCGGCGAGCGCATCGCGGCGGTGGAGGCGGTGGAGGGGGAAGCGAGAACGGGGCCGCGGATCGTCGTGCGCGACACGGCCACCGGCCGCATCGCATCGACGTGGCAGAAGGCCGATTGCGCGCAATGCCGCCTGGAGTCCCTCGCGTGGTCACCGGACCAGAAGACACTGGCCGCCATCGTCGCCGACCCGAGGGCAGGTACCGCCGGCGTCGTGCTCGTGCGCGATGGGCGCATGACGCCGCTGGCCACGATCAGGGGCGTCGCCGGCACGGTGCGCTGGTCGCCGGACGGCCGCCAGGTCGCCTTCCTCGCGACGGTCGGCGCGAAAAAGCTGACGGGCGCCGTCGAGGCGGGTGCGCGCCAGGTCGGCGAGATCGGCCTCGCGCAGGAAGAGGACGAGCAGCGCATCGCCATCGTGCCGGCGGCGGGTGGCGACTACCGTCTCGTGTCGCCAGGCGACACGTTCGTCTACGAATACGACTGGACGCCGGACGGCAAGGGCTTCGTCGTCACGAGCGCGCAGGGGAACGGCGACAACAACTGGTGGATCGCGACGCTTGGCCACGTCGACGCGGCGAGCGGCCGCCTGCGCGTCATCGCCGCGCCGCACATGCAGATGAACATGCCGCACGTGTCGCCGGACGGGCGCACGGTCGCCTTCATCGGTGGCCTGATGAGCGACTTCGGTTCCGTCGGCGGCGACGTGTACACCGTGCCGCTGGAAGGCGGCGAACCGGTCGACGTCACGCCGGACTACAAGGGCACGTTCAACGGCATCACGTGGCGCGGCAAGGAGTTGCTCGCGTCCGTGCTGGGCGGCAGCGAAGCCGGCATCGCCGCGATCGATCCCGCGGCGCGTAGCGCGCGCATGCTGTGGCAGGCCCCCGTGGGCCTCTCGGCGGGACGCGACGGGCGGGTCGTGTTCAGCGCGGACGGCCGCGTGGCCGCGTCGGTGACGGAAGACTTCGAGCACGCGCCGCGCATCGTCGCCGGACGCCTGCCGGAACTGGTGCCCATCACCCGCGACAACGATGGGTTCCTGCCGCAGGTCTCCGCGCGCAGTATCGGCTGGACCAACGACGGGTTCGACGTGCAGGGCTGGCTGTTGGGCCCGCGCAGCGTCGAGGCGGGCCGTACCTACCCGATGATCGTGCAGGTGCATGGCGGCCCGGCGGCGGCCGCGTCGCCGCGCTACGTGGCGGCCGGCGACAACGGCAACCCGCTCGTGCGCGACCTCGTGAAGGAAGGGTATTTCGTCTTCATGCCGAACCCGCGCGGCAGCTATGGCCAGGGCGCGGCGTTTACGCGCGCGAACCGGCGCGACTTCGGCGGCGGCGACTGGCGCGACATCCTGGCCGGCGTCGACGCGGTCATCGCCCGCGCGCCCATCGACGGCAACCGCCTCGGGCTGATGGGGCATTCCTACGGCGGCTTCATGACGATGTGGGGCGTCACGCACAGCCCGCGCTTCAAGGCCGCCGTGGCCGGCGCCGGCATCGCCAACTGGATCAGCTACTATGGCCAGAACGGCATCGACCAGTGGATGGTGCCGTACTTCGGCGCGACGATGTACGACGATCCCGCCGTCTACCGCGCCGCGTCGCCGATCGCATCGATCAAGGCGGCGCGCACGCCGACCTTCATCTACGTGGGCGAGCGCGACGTCGAGTGCCCGCCGGCGCAATCGTTCGAATTCTGGCACGGCCTGAAAGCGATGGGCGTGCCGACCACGTTGCTCGTGTATGACGGCGAGGGACACGCGTTCCGCAGGCCGGAGAACCAGCGCGACCTGCGGGCGCGCGAGATCGCGTGGTTCAACAAGTACTTGAAGTAATCAGGATTCGCCGGGTTTCTTCTCGGTGTCGTTCCGCGCCTGGGCCGCGGTGGCCTTGGCCTCGGGATTCAGCACCACCTGCACATAATTCTCCGTGTTCAGGTAGCGCTGCGCGGCCCGCTTGACGTCGTCCACGGTGAGGTTCTGGATGTCCTTGTCGAACGTGAGGATGGTGCCCGGATCGGTACCTTCCGTCAGCGAGGTCTGCAGGGCGGCCAGCCAGTACGCGTTTTCCTGCAGCGATTTGCGGTAGGTCTGCTGCCAGTTCGTCTTGACCTTGTCCAGGTCTTCCTGCGTGGGGCCTTCCTTGCGCATGCGGTCGATCTCCGCGAACGTCGCCGCCAGCACCTTGTCGACGTTGTCCGGGCCCGTCGGCAACTGGACGCCGATCGTGTAGT
Organism: Massilia sp. CT11-108; assembly: GCF_047302915.1. Taxonomy (NCBI): domain Bacteria; kingdom Pseudomonadati; phylum Pseudomonadota; class Betaproteobacteria; order Burkholderiales; family Oxalobacteraceae; genus Massilia; species Massilia sp. CT11-108. The sequence goes on from NZ_JBKYMO010000082.1 coordinate 4,599, forward strand.
GGCTGTACGGGATGCGCGTCATCGACGCTTCCATGCCGCCGCCGTAGATGAGGCCCAACTTTTCGCGCAGGATATCGATGATGCGGATGTTCATCACTTCCGCCAGCGCGGACAGGCGCAGTTCTTCCAGTTCCGTGACCTCGCTGGGACCAGTGAACGTCAGCGACACGTTGCTGCGGTCTTCCGAGCCGCTCTTGATCTCGCGCTTGACGACGCCCGTCACGGGACGGATGCCGAGGTCGCGGTAGGCGGTCGGGATGTCCGGCGTGGGCAGGCTGCCGAGGTAAGTCGCGATCAGCGGCTTGATGGCGGCGACGTCGAAACTGCCCACGAAGATGAACGTCAGGTCCTTGGCGCTGGAAAAGCGCTGGCGGTAGATGGCGATTGCGCGGTCGAGGTCGATCTTGTTGATGTCCTCGGGGCGCAGGGCGCGCGGCGCACGCGGGTTATTGTCGTACAGCGTGGCCAGCACGGTGTCGCCGAACAGGGCGCCCGGCTGCGACAGGCGGTTGCGCGCCAACTCCATCTGCTTGCCGATGAACGATTTGTACAGGTCTTCGTCGCGGCGCACGCCGGCGAATTTCAGCCACACCATCTGCAGCATCGTCTCGACGTCGGTGGCGCCCGCCGTGCCCGCGACGACATCCGTGTTGTTGCCCAGGCCCGCGCTCACGGAGGCGGCCTTGCCGGCCAGGATCTTGCGCATGTCGAGCGGCGAGAAATCCTTCAGGCCCATCGCGGCGACGATCGTGTCGGCGTAGCGGGCGTTGAACATGTCCTTGTCGTCGAACAGGCTCTGGCCGCCGAAGCGCGCGGCGCTCATCAGGACCTGGTCGTTGCGGAACGTCGTCGGCTTGAGGATCACCTTGACGCCGTTCGACAGGGTCAACCGGGTGAGACCAAGGCTCCCATCCCGGCTTTCGTCGACGATCTTGCCGGGCGCGGGCGGCCGGTCCATCAGGTGCGCGGCGACGGCCTTTTCGTCGTGCGCCTTCACGTCGCGCTTCTCGGCGTTGGTGACGGCCGCCAGCAATTGCTCGCCGGTGGGAATCGGGGCGTCGCCTTCCGTCTTGGTCGAGCCCGTGTAGATCACGAGCTTGCCGGAGTCGGCCGGGATGGTCCTGGCGGCATAGGCATTGATCTCCGCGAGCGTGATCCCGGGCGCCAGTTCCTTCACGTAGCGGTACTCCGCATCGATGCCGGGAATCGATTCGCCTTCGAGGAAGTTGCGCATCAATTCGGCCGCGTGGACGGCGGAATCCGTCTTGTCCCGCTCGTTCCAGGCGCGCTCGTAAGTGCGCATCATCGTCTTCTTCATGCGCTCGAGTTCGGCCGTCGTGAAGCCGAAGCGGCGCGCGCGCTCGTTTTCCTGCACGAGCGCGTCGATGGCGACGGTGGCGCCGTTCATGCCGAGCGCGGCCATCGCGTTGTACGACCGGTAGCGCGGCGTCAGGCGCGACAGGGCGCTGCTGGCGCCGATGAACGGCGGGGAGGGCAGCGCCGACAATTCCTGCAAGCGCTGGTTCAGCATGCCCGCGAACAGCGCTTCGACCAGTTGCTCGCGGTAGCCGCGCAGGGTGGCGCGCTCGTGGAACGGCTGCAGCGGGTAGCGGATCAGGATCGATGCCGGGCCCGCTTCCTTGTCGGTGACGACGAGCGCCTCGTTGTCCGTGCGTGCCGGGATCTTCGCGTAGTCGCGCGGACGCGCGTGGACGGGGTTCTTCAGGCCGGCGAAATGACGGCGGATCAATTTCTCGGCCTGGGCGGGATCGATGTCGCCCACGGCGACGACCGCCATCAGGTCCGGGCGGTACCAGTCCTTGTAGAAGCGGCGCAGCGTGTCCGGCTTGAAGGTGCGGATGACGTCTTCCTGGCCGATCGGCAGGCGGTCGGCATAGCGCGAGCCGTTGTAGATCTTCGGCATCAGCACTTTCTGCATGCGGTCGCCGGCGCCCTTGCCGAGGCGGGCTTCCTCGAGGACGATGTCGCGTTCCTTGTCGATGTCGGCGTCCGTCAGCGTGAGGCCGTGGGCCCAGTCTTCCAGCACGAGGAAGGCCTTGTCGAGTTCGTCCTTGCGGTCGGACGGCACGGGCAGGATGTAGACGGTTTCGTCGAACGACGTGTAGGCGTTCAGGTCGGCGCCGAACTTCACGCCGATCGACTGCAGGTAAGAGACGAGCTCGTGCTTCTTGAAATGGCGCGAGCCGTTGAAGGCCATGTGCTCGGTGAAGTGGGCCAGGCCCTGCTGGTCCTCGTCCTCGAGGATCGAGCCGGCCTTGACGACGAGGCGCAGTTCCAGCTTGTGCTCGGGCATGCGGTTGCGCTGGATGTAGTAGGTCAGGCCATTGTCGAGCTTGCCGACCTTGACCTGGGCCCCGACCGGCAGCGGATCGTCGAGCTTGAGGGACGCGCCCCGCGCCACGCCCTGCACGAGCAGGGCGGCGACGAGAAAAGTGATGCGGGCGATACGGATGAGCATGCGACGACGTCCTCGGCACGGAAAAAAATCATTCTACCTTGCCCGACTTGGGCCACACTTGTAAATGAGCATGATGTAATGCAGGCCGAACAAAGCGGGTCGTTGTCATTATGCAACGAAACAATGCCGCAGCAGTGGTAGCGGGACTCTAGAGTGCGCGGCCCCCCGACGGGGATACGGTCGAGGACTGGCAAATCCTTTAAAATAGCGGATTTCCGCACCAGCCGGTCCGTACTCTCGAGGAATCCACATGCCCATCTCCACCACCCAGGAAATCGTTGACGAACTGCGCGCCGGGCGCATGGTCATTTTGGTCGACGAGGAAGACCGCGAGAACGAAGGCGACCTGGTGCTCGCCGCCGAACACGTCACGCCCGAGGCGATCAACTTCATGATCCGCCACGCGCGCGGCCTCGTCTGCCTGACCCTGTCCGAGGAGATCTGCGACCGCCTCGAACTGCCGATGATGACGACCCGTAACGGCACGTCCTTCGGGACCAACTTCACCGTCTCGATCGAGGCGGCGGAAGGCGTCACGACGGGCATCTCGGCGGCCGACCGCGCCCGCACCATCCAGGTGGCGGTGGCGAAGGACGCGAAGCCGGAAGACCTCGTCCAGCCGGGCCACATCTTCCCGCTGCGTGCCGTCAAGGGCGGCGTGCTGATGCGCGCCGGCCATACGGAAGCGGGCTGCGACCTCACGGAAATGGCGGGCCTGACCCCGGCGTCCGTGATCTGCGAGATCATCAAGGAAGACGGTACGATGGCGCGCCTGCCGGACCTGCTGGAATTCGCGCAGGAGCACAACCTCAAGATCGGCACCATCGCCGACCTGATCCATTACCGCAGCCAGAACGAGACCCTCGTCGAGCGCGTGGCGGAGCGTTCGCTGGCCACCGTGCACGGCGAGTTCAAGCTGGTCGCCTTCCGCGACAAGCCGAGCGGCTCGGCGCACCTGGCGCTCGTCCACGGCAACCCGCAGGAAGACCGCGAGACGCTCGTGCGCGTGCACCAGCCGGTGTCGATCCTCGACCTGCTGGACAGCGCCTCGACGTCGCACTCGTGGAATCTCGCGGCCGCGATGCAGGCCGTGCAGCGGGCGGAGGCGGGCGTCATCGTCCTGCTCGACTGCGCCGAGACGGCCGACGAACTGTTCGCCCAGTTCCAGGACAAGCCGACGCGCCCGGTCGGCCGCGCGGCCAACCTGGACCTGCGCACCTACGGTATCGGCGCGCAGATCCTGCGCCAGCTCGGCGTGCGCAAGATGAAGCTGCTGGCCAACCCGCGCAAGATGCCGTCGATGGCCGGTTTCGACCTTGAAGTCACCGGCTACCTGGCCAAGCCCGGATGCGAGGTGAGCTCGTAATGCGTCTGCATAACGCGGTACCATTGAACTATTAATCAACGAAAGAACAAGAGGCATAGCCATGACGGTAGGAACTTTTGAAAGCAATCTGGCAGGTGAAGGCCTGCGCATCGGTATCGTGCAGGCACGTTTCAATGCCGATGTCGGCCATGGCCTGCTGTCGGCATGCCTGGCAGAACTGAAGCACCTGGGCGTGGCCGACGAGGACATCCTGCACGTGACCGTCCCGGGCGCGCTGGAAATCCCGCTGGCCCTGCAAAAGATGGCCGAGACGCAGCAATTCGACTCGCTGATCGCGCTGGGCGCCGTCATCCGCGGTGAAACCTACCATTTCGAGCTCGTGTCGAACGAGTCGGGCGCCGGCATCACCCGCATCGGCCTGGATTACGGCATGCCGATCGCCAACGCCGTGCTGACGACGGAAAACGACGAGCAGGCGGAAGCCCGCATGGCCGAGAAGGGCACCGACGCGGCACGCGTCGCGGTCGAGATGGCCAACCTGCTGCTGGGCCTCGAAGAACTGCAGGCCGAAGAAGAGTAAATCGAGTACAACCATGACTGACAAGACATCGCACGCCAATCCCATCAAGAACCGCACGCCGCGCCACCGCGCGCGCGAGTTCGCACTGCAGGGGCTGTATCAATGGCTGCTGAACAATGAACCGGCCTCCACGGTCGTCACCAACATCCGCACCGCGCACGGCTTCGACAAGGCCGACGGCGAGTACTTCACGGAACTGCTGAACGGCGCGATCGCCCAGTCGGTCGAGCTGCGCGAGGTGATCGCACCCACCGTCGACCGCCCGATCGCGGAAGTGTCGCCGATCGAGCACGCCGTGCTGCTGCTCGGCGCGTACGAGCTGAAGAACCAGATCGAGATCCCGTACCGCGTCGTGATCAACGAAGCCGTGGAACTGGCCAAGTCGTTCGGCGGTATCGATGGCCACAAGTACGTGAACGGCGTGCTCGACCGCCTGGCCGGCGAGCTGCGTCCGGACGAGGTGGCGGCGGATTCGCGACGCTGATCCGTTACCCACTATATATAGTAGTGAGAAAGCCGCCCCGGGAGACCGGGGCGGTTTTTTTACATCCACTGGTTTTACGTGGGATCTTACGGGAAAACGAAATTGAGTTCGTGGCCGCGGCTGCCAATGATGGTCACTCACCCAACAACATTGAAGTGGAGACCATGAAAACACATTTCGTTCTTGCAGCGATGGCGGGTGCCATCCTGCTGGCAGGCTGCGGCGGCAGTGGCAGGGACACCAGCATGGCCGTCAGCGCCGGCGGCGGCGCGCACGTGTCCCAGGACCAGGCCGGCAAGCGCGCGACCGGCACCGTCGGCACCGTCAACTCGACCGACCCAAGCTTCGCGACGCTGTCGACGCTGCACGTGGGGCAGACGGCTTATTTCCAGATCCTGGGCACCAACCTGCCCGCCGCGCTGGCGCTCGACGTCACCGATTGCGCCCATCCGGCGAAGCTGTCGATCACGCCCACCGAAGTCCGCTTCCGCTGCACGCCGGGTGTCGCGGACGGCATGAAGACGGTCTCGGTCCGGGACAAGTCCAGCGATACGGTGCTCTACACGGGCGCGGTGTACGTGCAGGCGACGACCCCGCCGCCGATCACGACGGCGCTGCCGATGCCTACCCGCGGCTTCAACCTCGGGAATTCGCTGGAAGCCATGTGGGGTTATGCATTCCCGAGCCAGGCCGTGTACACCGCCGCCGCCAACGCCGGCTTCAACGCCGTGCGCATCCCGTGCGCGTGGGTGACGAATTCCGATGCCACCGGCAAGATCGATCCCGCCTACATGGCCAAGGTCAAGCAGGCCGTCGACTACAGCATCGCGGCCGGCATGTATGTGGTCATCAATGATCACTGGGACGGCGGGTGGTTCGAGAACCATATCGGCGACACGGTCGATCCGGCCGTCGACGCGCAGATGCGCAACCTGTGGACGCAGATCGCGACCGCGTTCGCGGGGTACGACAACCACCTGCTGTTCGCGGCCGCCAACGAGCCGAACGTGTACAAGCCCGCGCACATGGCGACGGTGGCGAAGTACTACCAGACCTTCGTCGATGCGGTGCGCGGCGCCGGCGGCAAGAACACCAGCCGCTGGCTCGTGCTGCAGGGCCAGGGCGACCCGTCGTGGTTCACCAACTTGCCGTCCGATTCGACTCCCGGCCGGCTGATGGTCGAATACCACAACTACACGCCGTCGCTGTTCACGATCATCCATGGCGACCAGTCGTGGGGCAAAGCCATCTGGTTCTGGGGCCAGTCCTACCACTATGCAGGCGATCCGACGCGCAACGCCACATGGGGCGAGGAAGGCAATATCGACGCCGGTATGCAGCAGTTGAAGGACCAGTTCGCCAGCAAGGGCGTGCCCGTGATGATAGGCGAGTTCCATGCGGCCGCCACCCCGGGCCTGACGGGCGACGAACAGGTCTGGAACAATGCGTCCCATCTCTACTGGAACAAGTATGTAGGCGAATCCGCCCGCGCCCACGGTCTGAGCCCGTTCTACTGGAGCACGCCGAACGCCCCGTTCGTGTATGACACGGGCGCCATCACCGATCCGGCCCTGGTCACCGCGCTGACCGACGGCGCCGTTCCGCCGCCGCCGAACGGCGCACCGTACGCGGTCGCGGGTGTGGTCGCCACGGCCGCCGCCGACCAGGTGACCGTGCAGTGGAATGCCGTGCGCGGCGCCACCAGTTACCAGCTCTATCGCACGGCGAACTCCGGCAGCGAACCGGCGACGCCTTCCGTCACCGGCCTCACCGGCACGACGTTCACGGACACGGGCCTGAATCCCGGCACGACGTATTATTACCGCGTGGTGGCGGTGAACGGCGCAGGCGCATCCGGGTTCTCGACCGAAGCGAGCGCACGTACGCCCGGCACCAACCCCGACCCGACGAAGTTCCATTTCGAGACCGACACCCAGTTGTGGACCCCCAGCGGTGCGCTGATCAGCGGCATCGCGACGTCGACCGCCCGGCACTACGCGGGCCAGCGGTCGCTCGCCGTGAACGTCGCGGGCACGGCGGCGGGGTCGGCGTCGCTGGAGCAGAGCGGTGTGATAGTGCCGCCCGGCGCGACGATCACCTTCCACGTCTTCATCCCGTCCGGCAGCCGGATCACGAAGGTCGAGCCCTATCTGATGGACTACAACTGGGGCTGGTTCTCGAATCCGTCGACGACGTTCACGCCGGGCACGTGGAATACGTTCACGATCACGGTGCCGGCGACGTCGGTCACGCCGCTGCAGCGCCTTGGGCTGAACCTGACGACGGGGGCCGCGTGGACGGGCACCGTCCATGTCGACTCGATTGACTGGTAATCCATAAATGAAAGCCACCGCAGCTGGCGCCGACGGTGGCTTTCGACCAGGAAAGGAGTGTAAGGGTGTGGCTCAGAGTCCGGCGACGGTCTCGCCGGTCTGGGTGCTGCCGTGGGCCGTATCGGGCGCCGCGGTGTCCGGCTTGGCCGGCGCGCTGGCCGCTTTCTGGGCCAGGGTCGTGCTCGGGGCCGCAGCCGGTGCCGGCGGGAAGTAGATCGGTACGTTCTTGCCGCTCGCGACCTGTTTCAGGCGCTTGTATTCGGTCAGGACCTTGGAGCCGTAGCCGGAGTCGTCGTCGGCTGCCGCGGCGCCGACGTAGCTCTTGAGGGCGCCTTCGACGGAGCCCGTGCGCTTCACGTAATCCTTCAGGATCAGGGCGCCGACACGAATGTTGGCAACCGGATTCAGGGCAGCCTGCGAGCCGCCGACTTCCTCGAACTTGTCGCTGTGGACCTTGGACATCACCTGCATCAGGCCCTGCGCGCCCATCGGGCTTTCCGCGAACGGATTCAGGCCCGATTCGATGGCCATCACGGCCAGGATCAGCAGGGGATCCAGCTTGATCTCGTGCGCCGTGCTGTACGCGGTCGTGACGAGCATGTTGGCGGCGTCGCCGGCCACCCGGTAGCGGCGCGACAGCCAGTCCGTCACGTACTTCTGCTGACGGGTGGGGCGGTTCGCCGCCTTGTCGTCGTTCGCGATCTCGACGGCGTCCGCGCCGCGCGCCGCGACGAGCTGGACCGCGGGATTGGCGGTGGCAACCTGCGCCGGCATGGCGTGTTGCGGGCTCAGGAAATCCGACACCCGTTTTGCGAAATCGGGGCGGCTGTACAGCAGGGCAATCATTGCTACTGCGGAAAGACCGAAAACGGTCAAGGTATGTTGTGCGGTGGTCAAAACACCACGTGCCGCTTTGATCACGGAAGACCACGTGACTGGCCGGCTGGCCATCTGTTGGACGAGCCTTGCGCTCGTGCCGATGAAGCGATGGATCATCGTCTCTCCTTTGTCGCGGAAAAAGTCATCCCGTCGCAGCGCTGGAAGCGCAGCGTTCGAACGAACTCATGCCGTGCATCAGAAAACCGTCCGTCGCCGCCTGTAGCGGTCGAGGAACGCCGTCATTGCTTGCTTCAGCTGGGCCGCGCTGCAGTGGAGGCGCCCAGTAGCTAACAACTGTCTCGGGGTTGGTTGGGCAGACGCCCAGTGAAAACACTCCTAAAATGTCGCTGGGGCCCCGACCCCGTGAAAGAATGAGACCGGCTAGAATCACGTCTTGGACGGGCCTGCCTCACTTGATACGGCGGATTGTAGAAGCTCGTTTATATCAAGTCAATACTAGCACTCACGCGTTCTATTACTTTTAGATCTAAAGAACGTACAGGAGCTCATCAATTCTTTGGCAAATCAACCACTTGCCGGCGATTGTTAGCACACCTCAAAAGATGTAAAAAAGAATTAAAAATTCAATGAACTATTCTGATCTGCGGGATTTTATTGCTAAGTTGCAAGAAAACGGTGACTTCAAGCGCGTATCCGCGCCTATTTCACCGAATCTTGAAATGACGGAGGTGTGCGACCGGACGTTGCGTGCCGGCGGGCCGGCGCTGCTGTTCGAGAACCCGGTCGATGCCGCCGGCAAGCGCTATCCGATCCCCGTGCTGGCCAACCTGTTCGGCACGCCGCAGCGGGTAGCGCTGGGCATGGGCGCGGACGACGTCGGCGAGCTGCGCAAGATTGGCCACGTGCTGGCGCGCCTGAAGGAGCCCGAGCCGCCCAAGGGTTTTCGGGACATCATGGACCTGGGTTCGCTCGTCAAGGCCGTGTGGGACATGGCGCCCAAGGAAGTAAAGGGCGCGCCGTGCCAGGAAATCGTCTGGGAAGGCGCCGACGTCGACCTGGCCCGCCTGCCGATCCAGCATTGCTGGCCGGGCGACGTCGCGCCCCTGATTACCTGGGGCCTCGTGATCACCAAAGGGCCGAACAAGAAGCGCCAGAACCTGGGCATCTACCGCCAGCAGGTGCTGGGGCCGAACAAGGTCATCATGCGCTGGCTCGCACACCGCGGCGGCGCGCTCGACTTCCGCGAACACTGCATCGCCAACCCCGGCAAGCCGTATCCGGTGGCGGTGGCGCTGGGCGCCGACCCGGCCACGATCCTGGGCGCGGTGACGCCCGTGCCGGACACGCTGTCCGAATACCAGTTCGCCGGCCTGCTGCGCGGCCAGCGCACTGTCCTGACGAAGGCGATCGGCAGCGAGCTGCGCGTGCCGGCGTCGGCCGAGATCGTGCTGGAAGGTCATATCTATCCGGACGAGAACCACCCGTCCGGCTTCGAGCATGCCCTGGAAGGGCCGTATGGCGACCACACCGGCTATTACAACGAGCAGGACTGGTTCCCGGTGTTCACGATCGACCGCATCACGATGCGCCGCGACCCGATCTATCACTCGACCTACACGGGCAAACCGCCCGACGAGCCCGCCGTGCTGGGCGTGGCGCTGAACGAAGTGTTCGTGCCGCTGCTGCAAAAACAGTTCACCGAGATCACGGATTTCTACCTGCCGCCGGAAGGCTGCAGCTACCGCATGGCCGTCGTGCAGATGAAGAAGCAGTACGCCGGCCACGCCAAGCGCGTGATGTTCGGCGTGTGGAGCTTCCTGCGCCAGTTCATGTATACGAAGTTCATCGTCGTCGTGGACGAAGACGTCGACGTGCGCGACTGGAAGGAAGTGATCTGGGCCATCACGACCCGCGTGGACCCGACCCGCGACACGGTCCTGGTCGACAACACGCCGATCGACTACCTCGACTTCGCGTCGCCGATCAGCGGCCTGGGCAGCAAGATGGGTATCGATGCCACTAATAAATGGCCGGGCGAAACGAACCGGGAGTGGGGCACACCCATCGTCATGACGCCGGAAGTCAAGGCGCGCGTGGACGGGATCTGGCAGCAGCTGGGGCTGTGACGTCCGCTTGATGCGGGACACTCTATATAGGTATGCGCGGAGCATCCCGGCGGTGGTTTGCCGGTATGCCCGTAACCGGTTATAATGCGAGCTGGCGGGCCCCTGCGCATTGTGGCATGGTTTACCTGGTCAGGTCGGGAACGAAGCAGCCAAAGCCGTTCACCGCAAGTGCCGCAGATCAGGCTCGCCTACTACCTTCCTTATTCATCGATCTCCGCTTCCAGCGGGCGCATCGATACCTCCACCAGCGGATTTTCCCTCAGCATGTCCTCGTCGAGCTTGAGCCTGGCATGGCGCTTGTCGCCGCCGGCATCGAGCGGCGAGAGTGCCTTGTTGAAAGAAAAATATCAGTGCAGGGGAATTCCCGATGAGCGTCTAATGTTGCCGCGCCTCGCCCGGTCTACGGTAAAATCCCGGTATGTCCTATCAAGTCCTCGCCCGCAAATACCGTCCCCGGAACTTTGAAACGCTGGTTGGCCAGGAGCACGTCGTCCGTGCGCTGACCCATGCCTTGCGTACCGGACGGCTGCACCACGCCTATCTGTTCACCGGCACGCGCGGGGTGGGCAAGACCACGCTGTCGCGCATCCTGGCCAAGTCGCTCAACTGCGTCGGGCCGGATGGCAACGGGTCGATCACGGCCGAGCCGTGCGGCCAGTGCGAACCGTGCCGCGCGATCGACGCCGGCCGCTTCGTCGATTACGTCGAGATGGACGCCGCGTCGAACCGCGGCGTCGACGAGATGGCCCAGCTGCTGGAGCAGGCGGTCTACGCGCCGAGCAATGCACGCTTCAAGGTCTACATGATCGACGAGGTGCACATGCTCACGAACCACGCCTTCAACGCGATGCTGAAGACGCTGGAAGAACCGCCCGAGCACGTGAAATTCATCCTCGCGACGACGGACCCGCAAAAGATTCCCGTGACCGTGTTGTCGCGCTGCCTGCAGTTCAACCTCAAGCAGATGCCGCCGGGTCACATCGTGGGTCACCTGGAAAACATCCTCGGCCAGGAAGGCGTGACGTTCGAGCAGCCCGCGCTGCGCCTGCTCGCGCAGGGCGCGCACGGGTCGATGCGCGACGCGCTGTCGCTGACCGACCAGGCCATCGCCTATGCGGCCGGCGCCGTCACGCTCGACGCCGTGCAGGGCATGCTGGGCGCGCTCGACCAGTCCTACCTGGTCCGCCTGCTCGATGCGCTCGCGAACCAGGATGGCGCCGACCTGATGGCCGTCGCCGACGAGATGGCCAGCCGCAGCCTGTCGTACAACGGCGCGCTGCAGGACCTGGGCACCCTGCTGCACCGGATCGCGCTGGCGCAGACCGTGCCGGCCGCGCTGCCGGACGACCTGCCGGAACTGGCCGACATCCAGCGTCTCGCCACGCAATTCGATCCGCAGGAAGTGCAGCTGTATTACCAGATCGCCGTGATCGGTCGCAACGAGATCGGCCTCGCGCCGGATGAGTACGCGGGCTTCACGATGACCCTGCTGCGCATGCTGGCGTTCCGCCCCGGACAGGGCGGGGCCGAGCAGGCCGCATCGCCGGCACCGGCCGGGCTGGCC
>NZ_JBKYMO010000083.1:0-16289 GCF_047302915.1 Massilia sp. CT11-108
CGCATCCAGGTCGCCGGACCCGCGCAGCTCCGCGTGCAGCGCGCGCGTCGAACCGACGAGCGTGAGGCGGCCGCTGCCGATGACGGCGGCATCCACCGTGTCGCTCGTGCCGCCCGTCAGTTCCATGTCTCCGCTGCCGTGGATCGCCGCCATGATCTCGCGGTAGCGGCCGTTGAAGCGCATGCGGCCGGAACCGTCGAGCGCGACGTCGAGATGGTCGCCTGCGAAGCCGCTCACGGTGTGTTCGCCGTTGCCGTTGATGCTGAGGGATTCCAGCGACGGCAGGGTGACCGTCACCTCGATCGGCGTCCGGTGGCGCAGCAGGATGCCGCGCGGGCCGATGTGCAGCATGTCGCCGTCGACGGTCGTGTCGATGTTGGCCAGCAGGCGCTGCTCGCCCCGGACTTCCAGCGATGGCGTCGGGCCCTGGCGCAGCGTGAGGTTGACGGGGCCGGACAGGTCGACCTTGGCAACCGGCTGGGCTAGCGTGCGGCGCTCGGTGGTGAGCAGGCGGCTGCCCGGGTTCGATGGGCCGTTCGTACCGTGGGCGCGCAGCATGCTGTACGAGACGCCGATCAGCAGGAAGGCGATGAGGAGCAGGGTGAAGCCCACTTTGAGTAATGCGCGCATGGTGGCTCAGCTCCCCTTGAGCAGGGAACGGTTCATCTGGAGGTAGCGCTTCAGGCCGATGAAGGTATAGCGCGTGATCACGAGGGACAGCAGGAACAGCGCGATCCCGCCCAGCACGAGGCCGAAGCCGAACAGCGTCTGCGTCGTGCGCGATTCCGCGTCCATCTCCGTGCTGATGCGCACCGTGCTGTCCGCGAGCGCCTCGGCGCTGCGCATGGCGCGCGAGCGTTCGAGACGGCTGCTCCGGTCGGCCTCGGCGTCCGGGTCGGCGGGCGGCAGCGGGTCCGCGACCTGCGGGCGTTCCTGCGTGACGTTGATGCCGTGGCTGCCGATCTCGATGCGCATCTGGCGCCCGCGCCCGTCGTCGTCGATGGTGACGAAGCGGCTCGGCCAGTCCAGTACGAGTTCGTTGGCGCCGGCCAGGCCGCTCGCGGTCGTCGCGACGCCGGCGAGGTAGAACGTCAGCGCGCACACGTACAGGGCGAACAGCAGCGCGGAGTAGACCATCGCGGGCACGATCATGAACAGGTTGAAGATGGCCAGGCCGACGGCGGACACCGCGACGCGCAGCACGTTGGCCGGGTTCCGCTTCTCGGTGAATTCATTCGCCGGGTTCTTCTTCCCCGTGAACGCGTTCAGGTGGACGCTCGCGCGCAGGGTCATGGCGATCTTCGTCGGATCGTCGAGCTCGCGCGCCACGTCCGGCTCGCCCCGTCCGGCAGCGACGCCGTCGACGAAGCGCTGCTCGTAATAGGCCAGTGTCCTGGCCTGGACGTCGGGTGGCAGGCCCAGCATGGCCCGCTTGAGCGCCTCGAGGTATTCCAGTTTGCCCATCGTTGCTCCTGACAGGGCGGTATTAATTTCGGCCAAGCAATAGCATGGCGTTCAGTGCCGGATCGGGGGCCCCGCCCGCGTGCACCAGGGCGATCGTCGCGGCCGCCACGACGGCCAGCAGGGCAAGGGTACGTACGCCGAGATGGATGTTCATTTGCATTTCCGCTAACACTCGTTTCGATGTTGCTACTGTACGGATCCGGGACGGCGTGCGCCACCGGGGTGCGACAGGCTGCGGAAAATGCGGGGCAGGGTGCGATCAGGCGGGATGACCGGCTGCCCCAGCTCGTCGTTCCCGCGCAGGCGGGAACCCGATTTCGTCGGCCCTGGACGCAGAACCTGGATCCCCGCCTGCGCGGGGATGACGGTCTCGAGGCTGCGGGCGACTGGCCGCTCATCGTCCGACTCCTGTCATGACATTGGCTGCGGCCATCCCGCTGCGCACCGCCGCCTCCAGCGTGGCGGGATAGTCGCAGGCCGTGTAGTCGCCCGCCAGCGCGAGGCCGGGCAAGTCCGTGGCGTTGGCCGGGCGGTCCAGCGCGGGGGAGCACGCGAACGTGGCGCGCTTCTCCGTGATCACGCGGCTCCACTGCGGCGTCGCAAGCCCCGGCTGCGCGAATGCAGCGGCCAGTTGGGCGGCGCCGCTGGCCGCCAGTGCGTCCTGGCCGATGTCTGCGGCCGGATCCGCGCCGCTGATCACGACGGCCAACAGACCGTCCTGGCCGGGATCGAGCTGGCCGCGGTCGAACACGAACTGGCCCCACCGGTTGTCATGCGGCGCATCGGCCAGCGCGCAGAACGGCAGCGGCAGGCGGACCCCGGCCGCGTATTGCAGGTACACAGTGGCGATCGGTTCATAGGCCAGCGCATCGAGTCGGGAGACGATGCCGGCGGTGCCGTCGAGAGGCCGCAGCAGTGCCGCCGCCTGCCACGGTGGGGCCGCCAGCACGACGGCGTCGAACGTCTGCACGTCGGCGCCCGCGTGCACGCTCCACGTGCCGCCGTCGGGGCCCAGCGCATCGATGCGGCGGCCCGTGTGCACGGCGGCGCCGCGGCTTTCCAGGTAGCGGCGCGCCGCTTGCGGGAACAGGGCGTCCAGCAGCACGCGCGGGATCAGCATGTCGGACGCGGCCCGCTTTGCGCCCAGGCTGTCGCGCAGCACGGCCAGGAACACCTGGGCGGACGCGCGTTCGGGCGGCGTGTTCAGCGCCGCGAGGCACAGCGGGCGCCACATCAGGCGATTCAGGCGTTCGGTCTGGTCGTAGCGGACCAGGAGTTCCGCCACGCTGCAATCGTTGTGCAACTGCCAGCCCATCCAGCGCGCGGTCGTCGTGAAGCGGGCGAGGGCCAGCTTGTCGGCGCGGTCCAGGCCACGGGCGCGCAGCAGCGCGACGAGCATGTGCAGGGGCGCGGGCAGGCGCGGGGTGACGAAGTCCATGCCGTCGCCGCCCGCCGGGTAGCGCATCTGCAGCGGCAGCCGCAACAACGCCTGTTTCGGGTCGACGCCCACGCGGCGCATCAGGCGCAACGTATCCGCATAGGCGCCCAGCATGATGTGCTGGCCGTTGTCGAGCAGGCGCCCGTTCGTCTCGATCGCGCGGGCGCGGCCGCCCAGCGTGCGTGCGGCTTCGAACAGGGTCACGCCGCAGCCCGCTTCCAGCAACGCGACGGCCGCCGCGCATCCCGCCCAGCCGCCGCCGACGACCGCGACCTGCCGTTTCTCAACCGCGGACATACGTCTTCCACGCGAGCCACAGCTTGCGCAGCGGCGTCAGGGAGATCTTCTGGGTGAGGACGTGGAAACCGTCGCGCTCGATCTCGTCGAGCAGCGTGCGGTAGATGGCGGCCATCATGAGGCCGGGGCGCTGCGCGCGCCGGTCTTCCTGCGGCAGCAGCGCGAACGCGTCGTCGTACAGCTGTTGCGCGCGGGCGGCCTGGAATGTCATCAGCGCTTCGAACTTCTCGCTGTGGCGCGCGTTCAGCAGGTCGGCCGCCGTCACGCCAAACTGCTGCAGTTCGTTGACCGGCAGGTAGATGCGGCCCTTGCGCGCATCCTCGCCCACGTCGCGGATGATGTTCGTGAGCTGGAACGCGAGGCCCAGCGTCTCCGCGTACTTCAAGGTCTGCGGATTGGTCACGCCGAAGATGCTGGCCGACAGGATCCCGACGACGCCCGCCACGTGCCAGCAGTATTTCTTCAGGTTCGGGTAGTCGAGGTAGCGCGACTGGTCGAGGTCCATTTCCATGCCGTCGATGATGGCCTGCAGGTGTTCCTGTTTCAGGTCGTACGGCTGGATGTGCGGCTTCAGCGCCAGCATCACGGGATGCGTGGGCGTGCCCGAATACATCTGCGCGACCTCGTTGCGCCACCATGCCAGCTTGATGCGCGCGACCGACTGGTCGGTGGCTTCGTCGACCGTGTCGTCGACTTCCCGGCAGAACGCGTACAGCGCCGTGATCGCCCGGCGCCGCTCGGGCGGCAGGAACAGGAAGCTGTAGTAGAAGCTGGAGCCGCTTTGCGCGGTCTTTTGTTGGCAGTATTCGTCGGGGGACATAATTAGGTTGTTATTGCGCGGAGCAAGTCCGCTATCTTAGCCGATGAGGCGTTACATACGTAGTGCGCGCCAGCCTACCGTGAGCCAGTCGAGGCGTTTCAGGCGCGGACGGCGCCGGAACACGTCGTAATCCACGCGTTCGATCGCTTCCAGGATGCGCAGGCCGCCCTGGACGACCATGCGCAACTCCCAGCCGATGCGGCCCGGCAGGCGCGTGGCGAGCGGCGCGCCTTCCAGCATCAGTGCGCGCGCCCGGTCCACCTCGAAGCGCATCAGCGCGCGCCAGGCGGGGTTCATGCGGCCCTCCTCGATGACGTCCTGGGTCACGCCGAAGCGAACGAGATCGTCCAGAGGCAGGTAAATGCGGCCCTTGGCGATGTCGATGGCGACGTCCTGCCAGAAGTTGATCAACTGGAGCGACGTGCAGACGGCGTCCGACTCGCGCAGGCTCGTCGCGTCGTCCACGCCGTACAGCCCCAGCATCAGGCGCCCGACGGGATCGGCGGAGCGCCGGCAGTAATCCAGCAGGTGCGGGAAATCCGGGTAGCGCGTCGTGACGACGTCCTGCTTGAAGGCCGAGAGCAGGTCGCGCAGCGGCTGCAGGGGCAGCCTGTATTCCGCCAGCACGGCGGCGAGGCGCTGGAACATGGGCTCGGCCGGGGGCTTGCCGGCCGCGATGGCGTCCAGCGCCGCCTCGTACGCCTGCAGGGCGGCCAGGCGTTCGGCCGGGGTGGCGTCGCCCTCGTCGGCGAGGTCGTCGGCGCTGCGGGCGAACGCATAGATCGCCTCCACCGCGGGCACGAGGCGGCGGGGGAGGAGGATCGACGCGACAGGGAAGTTTTCGTAATGGTCGACGGCCATGCGACTCTGTAGATTGCTGACTCTAAAGTCATTTACTGGCGTTAATTGCATGATTATAATTGCTAGGTTAAATCCACGACAGTGCCTCGCCGTCCCGGCCGGGCCGCCATGAGGAAACCAATGCGTGCTTTTTCGTTCGCCATTCCTTTGACCCTGGTCCTGGCCGCCGTATCGCTGGCAGGCTGCTCCCGTAACGACACCCCCGCCGAAGACGTACGCCCCGTGCGTGCCCTCACGCTCGCGACGGGCACGGTCGGCTCGTCGGCGGAGTTTTCCGGCGACGTCCGGCCCCGTTACGAATCCCGCCTCGGTTTCCGCGTCGGGGGCAAGATCAGCGCCCGCAAGGTGGACGTGGGCACGGTCGTCAAGCGCGGCCAGGTGCTGATGCAGCTCGATCCGCAGGACCTCCGGCTCGGCCAGGCCCAGGCCCAGGCGAACCTGCGCGCGGCGCAAACGACGTACGAGCTGGCGCGCGCGGACCTGAAGCGCTACCAGGACCTGCGCAGCCAGAACTTCGTCAGCCAGGCGGTGCTCGACCAGAAAGTGGCGGCCGCGCGTTCGGCGCAGGCGAACGTGGAAGCGGCGCGCGCCGCGTCGAGCGAGCAGGCCAACCAGACGGGTTATGCGAACCTCGTTTCCGACACGGACGGCGTCGTGACGGGCATCGATGCGGAAGTGGGCCAGGTCGTGCAGGCCGGCACCCCGGTCGTGCGCGTGGCGCGGACGGACGAGAAGGAAGTGGTGATCGGCGTGCCGGAAGATCAGGTCGACGAGCTGCGCAAGGTGAGCACAGTAAAGGTCCGGCTGTGGGCGGATCCGGACCGCGGCATTCCGGGCAAGATCCGCGAAGTGGCGCCGGTGGCCGATCCCGCCACGCGCACGTACACCGTGAAAGTGGCGATCCCGGCGCAGGAAGACATCCGCCTCGGCATGACGGCCGTCGTCCAGCTGGCGCATGCGAACACGGGTGCCGCGATCAAGGTGCCGCTGTCCGCGCTGTACCAGAACAAGGGCGCGACGTCGGTGTGGGTGATCGAGAACGGCGCCGTGCACCTCGTGCCCGTGCAGGTCGGCGGCGTCTCCGGCAACGACGTGGTGCTCGCGGGCGGCGTGAAGCCGGGCCAGACGGTCGTCACGGCCGGCGTGCATCTGCTGAAACCAGGCCAGAAAGTGAAGGTGCTGACGGCGGACGTCGCGCGCCGCGGCGATGCGGAGGTGGAAGCGAACGGGGCCCCTAAATGAGAGGCTTCAACCTGTCGCGCTGGGCGCTGGAAAACATCCCGCTGACCCGCTACCTGATCGCCGCGCTGCTCATCGGCGGCATCATCAGCTACGGCAAACTGGGCCAGGACGAGGACCCGCCGTTCACCTTCCGCGTGATGGTCATGACCGCGTACTGGCCCGGCGCCACGTCCGTGCAGATGGCCCAGCAGGTGGCGGACAAGCTCGAACAGAAGCTGCAGGAGACGCCGCACATCGACAAGCTGCGCAGCTTTTCCAAGCCGGGCGAGACGACGATCATCATCGAACTGAAGGAATCCACGCCGCCGGCGGAGGTGCAGGGCGTCTGGTACCAGGTGCGCAAGAAGGTCGGCGACATCGCGGGGACCCTGCCGCCCGGCGTGATCGGGCCGTTTTTCAACGACGAATTCGGCGACACGTACGGCTCCATCTTCGCGCTGTCGGGCGACGGTTTTACCTATGCCGAGATGCGCGACTACGCCGATTTCGTGCGCCAGCAGCTGCTCGCCGTGCCGCTCGTGTCGAAGGTCGAGCAGTTCGGCGTGCAGCAGGAAAAAGTCAACATCCTGTTCTCGCAGCAGAAGTTCGCGCAGCTGGGCATCCCGTTCGAGCAGATCGTGAACCAGATCGCCACGCAGAACGGCATCGAATCGGCCGGCGTGCTCGTGACGCCGCTGGAAAACCTGCAGGTGCGCGTGACCGGCGGCCTGAAGACCGTCAAGCAGCTCGAGGACCTGAGCCTGCGCGCGGGGAACACGACGTTCCGCCTCGGCGATTTCGCAAGAGTCGAGCGCGCGTACGAGGATCCGCCGCACGACAAGATGCGCTTCAACGGCAAGGACGTGATAGGCCTGGGCGTGTCGATGGAGAAGGGCGGCAATATCATCGAGCTGGGCAAGGGCCTGGAACAGACGGTCGAACGCATCCGGCGCCAGCTCCCCGTCGGCATCGAACTGGAGCGCGTGTCGAACCAGCCCGCGGCCGTCACGGCGTCCGTCAGCGAATTCATGCACAGCCTGATCGAGGCCGTCGTCGTCGTTCTGGTCGTGTCGTTCGTCGCGCTGGGCCTGCATACGAAGCCGAAGCTGCGCCTGGACGTGCGCCCCGGCCTCGTCGTCGCGCTGACGATTCCCCTCGTGCTGGCGATTACGTTCCTGTTCATGCGCGTGTTCGACATTTCGCTGCACAAGATCTCGCTGGGCGCGCTGATCATCGCGCTGGGCCTGCTGGTGGACGACGCCATCATCGCCGTGGAGATGATGGTGCGGAAGATGGAGGAGGGCATGTCGCGCTTCGACGCGGCCACGTTCGCGTACACGTCGACCGCGTTCCCCATGCTCACGGGGACCCTGATCACGGCGGCGGGATTCCTGCCGATCGGCCTCGCGAAATCGGCGGCCGGCGAGTACACGTTCTCGATGTTTTCCGTGAACGCGATCGCGCTGCTCGTGTCGTGGGTCGTCGCCGTCACGTTCACGCCCTACATCGGTTTCATCCTCCTGCGGGTAAAACCTCACGGCGACGGGCACCATGACGTGTTCGACACGCCGATGTACCAGCGCTTCCGCCGTCTCGTCGACCGCTGCGTGGAATGGCGCAAGACGACGATCGTGCTGTCGCTCGCCGTGTTCTTCCTCGGCGTGTTCGGCTTCAAGTTCATCGAGAAGCAGTTCTTTCCCGATTCGAGCCGCCCCGAACTGATGGTCGAGATGTGGGCGCCGGAGGGCACGAGCTTTGCCGTCAACGAGGCGCTGGCCAAGAAGTTCGAAGCATTCGCCCGCGCGCAGCCGGAAACGGACAGCGTGACGTCGTACATCGGCACGGGCAGCCCGCGCTTCTACCTGCCGCTGGACCAGATCTTCCCGGCGTCGAACGTGTCGCAATTCGTCGTGCTGCCGAAGAACGTCCATCAGCGCGACGCCCTCAAGCGCAAGATCGAGGACAGGTTCAAGTCGGATTTTCCCGAAGTGCGCGGCCGCGTCAAACTGCTGCCGAACGGGCCGCCGGTGCCGTACCCCGTGCAGTTCCAGGTGATGGGGCCGGACATCGGCGTCGTGCGCAAGGTCGCCGACCAGGTGAAGGAGATCATGATCGCCAACCCGAACACGGTGGGCGTGAACGACAACTGGAACGAGTCCGTGAAAGTGCTGCGGCTGGAACTGGACCAGGACAAGATGCGCGCGCTGGGCGTGACCTCGCAGACCGTGCGCCGCACGATCGCGACACTCCTGTCGGGAACGACGGTGGGCCAGTTCCGGGAAAGCAACCGACTGATCGACATCGTCGTGCGCCAGCCGCTGGACGAGCGCTCGAACATGTCCGTGCTCGCCAATACGAACGTGCCGACGCCGTCCGGCAGGGCCGTGCCGCTGTCGCAGCTGGCGCGCATCGAATTCGTGTGGGAGCCGGGTGTCGTGCAGCGCTACGGGCGCGAGTGGGCGATCATGGTCCAGTCGGACGTCGTCGACGGCGTGCAGGGACCGACCGTGTCCGACCAGGTCAATGCGAAACTGGACGCGCTGCGCGCGAAGCTGCCGGCCGGCTACCGGATCAAGCTCGAAGGCGCGGCCGCGAACAGTTCGACGGCGGAAGACTCCATTTCGGCGAACGTCCCGCTGGTGCTGTTCATCGTGTTCACCCTGCTGATGCTGCAGCTGCACAGCTTCTCGCGGTCCGTGATGGTCTTCCTCACCGGGCCGCTGGGCATCGCGGGTGCCGCGATGGGGCTGCTGCTGTTCAACGCGCCGTTCGGCTTCGTGGCCAACCTCGGCGTGATCGCGCTGTTCGGCATGGTGGTGCGCAATTCCGTGATCCTCGTCGACCAGATCGAAAAGGACATCGCGGCCGGGCACCCGGCGTGGGAAGCGATCGTGGAAAGCGCCGTGCGGCGGTGCCGGCCGATCCTGCTGACGGCGGCCGCGGCGGCGCTCGCGATGATCCCGCTGTCCCGTTCCGTGTTCTGGGGCCCGATGGCGATCGCGATCATGGGCGGATTATTGGTCGCCACGGCGCTCACGCTGTTGTTCCTGCCGGCGCTGTATGCCGCATGGTTCCGGGTAAAGCGGCCGGTGCACACCCGGGTGGCGGTCGTAAATCCTTGAAATATCGGGCGATTTGATACGATTTAAAATCTGCCCAATGGTGTCAGAAAATCCAGTAAAATATCGGGTTGAAGTTGTAGCCCCTAGACATTGGATTCAGGGCGGCCGGTTTCATTGTCGGGCGCCCTTTGTTTTTGTGGCAAGATCAGCAATCCTGCGCGAGGATGGCGAAATTGGTAGACGCACCAGGTTTAGGTCCTGACGCCAGCAATGGTGTAGGGGTTCGAGTCCCCTTCCTCGCACCACGAACAATTATTTTTTTGGACGATTTTTACAATGGCAACTGCAGTCGAAAACCTGGGTAAACTCGAGCGTCGCTTGACGATCTCTTTTCCGCTGAGCGACGTACGTACGGAAGTTGAAAAGCGCCTCAAGAAGCAGGCCAAGACCGCTCGTGCTCCGGGCTTCCGTCCGGGCAAGGTGCCGCTGAAGATGGTCGCTGCGCAGTACGGCTACCAGATCGAATCCGACGTGTTGAACGACAAAGTCGGCCAGGCGTTCAGCAGTGCCGCGGACGAAGCGCAGCTGCGCGTTGCCGGCATGCCGAAAATCGAGCCGAAGCAGGACGCACCGGAAGGCATGCTCGCCTTCGACGCGACCTTCGAAGTGTATCCGGAAGTGTCGCTGCCGGGCCTGGAGGGGATCGAGATCGAGACCGTCAAGACCGACGTGACCGATGCCGAGATCGACAAGACCATCGACATCCTGCGCAAGCAGCGCGTGCACTACCACACCAAGGGCGAAGCCGGTGAGCATGGCGATGGCGGCGAGCCGGTCGCAGCGAACGGCGACCGCGTGACCGTCGACTTCGTCGGCGTCATCGACGGCGTCGAATTCCCGGGCGGTAAAGCCGAAGACTATGCATTCGTGCTGGGCGAAGGCCGCATGCTGCCGGAGTTCGAAGCCGCGACCGTCGGCCTGAAAGTGGGCGAGTCGAAGACCTTCCCGCTGGCCTTCCCGGAAGACTACCATGGCAAGGACGTGGCCGGCAAAACCGCCGAGTTCACCATCACGCTGAAGAAGCTGGAATGGGCGCACCTGCCGGAAGTCGACGCCGAGTTCGCCAAGACGCTGGGCATCGAAGACGGCAGCGTCGAGAAAATGCGCGAAGACATCAAGGTCAACCTGGAGCGTGAAGTCAACGCCCGCATCAAGGCGCGCAACAAGGAAGCCGTGATGGACGCCCTGGTCAAGCACACCGAAATGGACGTGCCGAAGGTCATGATCGAGCAGGATTCGCAGCGCCTGGCCGAGCAGACCCGCCAGGACATGGCCCAGCGCGGCATGGACGTGCAGAGCCTGCCGTTCCCGGCCGACCTGTTCGCCACCAAGGCCGAGCGCCGCGTGCGCCTGGGCCTGATCCTGTCGCAGCTGGTCTCGGAGAATAACCTGCAAGCCACGCAAGAGCAGGTGAAGGCCCAGATCGAAGACTTCTCGCAGAGCTACGAAGATCCGAAGGAAGTCCTGAAGTACTACTACAGCGACCGTCGCCGCCTGGGCGAAGTGGAAGCTCTTGTATTGGAAGAAAACGTCGTTAACTATGTGCTCGGCAAGGCAAAGGTGACGACCAAGGACATCGCCTTTGACGAGCTGATGGGAAGCGCTGCTCAGGCTTAACTTCCTTGATAAAGCCGTACGACATTCTCCTGAGAAATCTGAGATAGTGCGGCTTCGTAACTTTTACAAAGGAATTGACAGGTATGAATCGTAATCCGGCATTGGATACCCAAGCCCTCGGCCTCGTGCCGATGGTGATCGAGCAGAGCGGCCGCGGCGAGCGCGCCTACGACATCTACTCGCGCCTGCTGAAGGAGCGCGTGATTTTCCTGGTCGGTCCTGTCAACGACCAGATGGCCAACCTCATCGTGGCCCAGCTGCTGTTCCTGGAAAGCGAGAATCCGGACAAGGACATCTCGCTGTACATCAACTCGCCGGGTGGTTCCGTGTCGGCTGGCCTCGCCATCTTCGACACGATGAACTTCATCAAGCCCGACGTGTCGACGCTGTGCACCGGCCTGGCCGCCTCGATGGGCGCGTTCCTGCTGGCCGCCGGCGCCAAGGGCAAGCGCTTCTCGCTGCCGAACTCGCGTGTCATGATCCACCAGCCGTCCGGTGGCTCGCAGGGCATGGCGTCGGACATCGAGATCCAGGCCAAGGAAATCCTGTACCTGCGTGAACGCCTTGCCCGCATCATGGCGGACAACACCGGCCAGACGATCGAACAGATCCACAAGGATACCGATCGCGACCGTTTCATGTCGAGCGAAGAGGCCGTGGAATATGGTCTCATCGACAAGGTTCTGACGAACCGCGGCTGAGGGTAAACCGCGCGGTTTTCGAGATCGCGTGGTGCACTCGACAACTGTTGCTCAAATACGCCCGGACGCGACAGCGCTTCGGGCGTTTTGTTTTCAAATCGGGTAGCATGGTGTCGTGTGCACTTGTTGCGCCCTCGTATTAGCGTTATATTCATAGCAATTCAACTGAAACCTGCCCCATGTCAGACAAAAAATCCTCTAGCGGCGAAAAACTCCTGTACTGCTCGTTCTGCGGCAAGAGCCAGCACGAGGTCAAGAAGCTCATCGCAGGACCTTCGGTCTTCATCTGCGACGAGTGCATTGACCTGTGCAATGACATCATCCGCGACGAGACCTCGAACGTCGAATCGGTGGCGGGCGCCAAGTCCGACCTGCCGACTCCGCACGAGATCGC
The DNA here is from genome assembly GCF_047302915.1 of Massilia sp. CT11-108. NCBI lineage: Bacteria > Pseudomonadati > Pseudomonadota > Betaproteobacteria > Burkholderiales > Oxalobacteraceae > Massilia > Massilia sp. CT11-108. Next base: position 11,936 of record NZ_JBKYMO010000083.1, read on the forward strand.
CGAACTGCTCGATCAATATGTCATCGGCCAGCAGACGGCGAAGCGCATCCTGTCGGTGGCGGTCTACAACCATTACAAGCGCCTGAAGCACCTGGGCAAGAAGGACGACGTCGAACTGGCCAAGAGCAACATCCTGCTCGTCGGCCCGACCGGTTCCGGTAAAACCCTGCTGGCCCAGACCCTGGCGCGCATGCTGAACGTCCCGTTCGTGATCGCCGACGCGACCACGCTGACGGAAGCCGGCTATGTCGGCGAGGACGTCGAGAACATCATCCAGAAGCTGCTGCAGAGCTGTAACTACGAAGTCGAGAAAGCCCAGCGCGGCATCGTCTACATCGACGAGATCGACAAGATTTCGCGCAAGTCCGACAACCCGTCCATCACCCGCGACGTGTCGGGCGAGGGCGTGCAGCAGGCGCTGCTGAAGCTGATCGAAGGCACGATGGCGTCGGTGCCCCCGCAGGGCGGCCGCAAGCATCCGAACCAGGATTTCGTGCAGATCGACACGACGAACATCATGTTCATCTGCGGCGGCGCTTTCGACGGCCTGGACAAGATCATCCAGAACCGTTCGGAAAAGAGCGGCATCGGCTTCGCGGCCAGCGTCAAGAGCCAGACGCAGCGTTCCGTCAGCGACATCCTGCTGGAAGCGGAACCGGAAGACCTGATCAAGTTCGGCCTGATTCCGGAACTTGTCGGCCGTCTGCCTGTCGTAGCTACCCTGAGCGAGCTCACGGAAGAGGCTTTGATCCAGATTCTGGTCGAGCCGAAAAACGCCCTCATCAAGCAGTATTCGAAACTGCTGGATATGGAAGGCGCCGAACTGGAAATCCGCCCGGCGGCCCTGCACGCGATTGCCAAGAAGGCGTTGGCGCGCAAGACCGGCGCACGTGGTCTCCGTTCGATCCTGGAACATGCTCTGCTCGACGTGATGTATGAATTGCCGAGCCAGCAAAATGTCGTGAAAGTCGTCATCGATGAAAATACGATCACGAATGGCGCGAAACCTTTGCTGATTTACAGCGAATCGCCGAAGGCTGCAGGCGAAAATTGAACCAAGCTGAAAAATTTCCGGGCGCAAACACAACAAAGGTATTGAATCGCTGAGTTGAGACGGTACAATCAATCTCAACAAAAGACGGCTTCAATCGAAAAGCCACTCGCGGCCGATGCTGTGAAGTGGCTTTTTTATTTGAATTCAAGACTTTTGTAGAAACGGCTATTATTCGTATCAAGTTAAAGTTTTTTTACTTGTAGAAAATATTTCCGGGCCGGTATTGTGTTTCGACAGTGTGCTCCCACATCGTCTACACGCTTTCTATAAGGTATGCCATGACAACTTCCAAATTGACCGAGCAAATGACGCTGCCCCTGCTGCCCCTGCGCGACGTGGTGGTGTTCCCGCATATGGTGATACCGCTGTTCGTTGGCCGCCCGAAATCCATCAAGGCGCTCGAGGCTGCCATGGAACAGGGTAAGAGCATCATGCTCGCCGCCCAAAAGGCCGCTGCCAAGGACGAACCCTCCGCCGCAGACATCTACGAGATCGGCTGCGTGGCCAATATTCTGCAAATGCTGAAGCTGCCGGACGGCACCGTGAAGGTGCTGGTCGAAGGCGCGCAGCGTGCACGCATCAATCACATCAACGACGCGCCGAGTCATTTCATCGCCGACCTGACTCCGATCAATTCGGAAATCGGCGACGACTCCGAAGTCGAGGCAATGCGCCGCGCGATCGTCCAGCAGTTCGACCAGTACGTCAAACTGAACAAGAAGATCCCGCCCGAGATCCTGGCTTCGCTGGCCGGTATCGACGACGCTGGCCGCCTGGCCGACACCGTTGCCGCCCACCTGCCGCTGAAACTCGAGCAGAAACAGGTCATCCTGGAAATCTTCAACGTCGCCAAGCGCCTGGAGCATCTGCTCGGCCAGCTTGAAGGCGAGCTCGACATCCTGCAGGTGGAAAAGCGCATCCGCGGCCGTGTCAAGCGCCAGATGGAGAAATCGCAGCGCGAGTACTACCTGAACGAACAGGTCAAGGCCATCCAGAAGGAACTGGGCGAGGGCGAAGAGGGCGCCGACATCGAGGAACTCGAGAAGAAGGTCATCGCCGCCAAGATGCCGAAGGAGGCCATGGACAAAGCCCAGGCCGAGATCAAGAAGCTCAAGCTGATGTCGCCGATGTCGGCCGAAGCCACCGTCGTGCGCAATTACATCGACACGCTCGTGTCGCTGCCGTGGAAAAAGAAATCCAAGGTCACGATCGACCTGGAAAAGGCCCAGGAAGTCCTGGAAGCCGACCACTACGGCCTCGACAAGATCAAGGAACGCATCCTCGAATACCTCGCGGTGCAACAGCGCGTCGACAAGCTGAAGGCCCCGATCCTGTGCTTCGTGGGTCCTCCGGGCGTCGGTAAAACGTCGCTGGGCGAATCGATCGCCCGGGCGACGAACCGCAAGTACGTCCGCATGGCACTGGGCGGCGTCCGTGACGAAGCCGAGATCCGCGGCCACCGCCGTACCTACATCGGCTCGATGCCGGGCAAGGTGCTGCAGTCGCTGGCGAAGGTCGGCGTGCGCAACCCGCTGTTCCTGCTGGACGAGATCGACAAGATGGGCGCGGACTTCCGCGGCGACCCGTCGTCGGCCCTGCTCGAAGTGCTGGATCCGGCGCAGAACCACACGTTCTCGGACCACTACGTCGAGGTGGACTTCGACCTGTCGGACGTGATGTTCGTGGCGACGTCGAACTCGTTCAACATCCCGCCGGCCCTGCTGGACCGTATGGAAGTGATCCGCCTGTCGGGTTACACCGAGGACGAGAAGACGAGCATCGCGCAGCGCTACCTGCTGCCGAAGCAGATCAAGGCGAACGGCCTGAAGGATGAAGAGATCAAGGTCGACGAGGCGGCGATCCGCGACATCATCCGCTACTACACCCGCGAAGCCGGTGTGCGTTCGGTCGAGCGCGAAATCTCGAAGATCTGCCGCAAGGTCGTCAAGATGCTGCTGCTCAAGAAGGACAGCAAGCGCGTGATCGTGTCGTCGAAGAACCTGGATAAATTCCTGGGTGTCCGCCGCTACGACTTCGGCGTGGCCGAGAAGGAAAACCAGATCGGCCAGGTGTCGGGCCTCGCGTGGACGGAAGTCGGCGGCGACCTGCTGACGATCGAAGCCGTGCAGGTGCCGGGTAAAGGTGCCGTCATCCGTACCGGTACGCTGGGCGACGTGATGAAGGAATCGATCGAAGCCGCGCGCACCGTGGTCCGCAGCCGTGCGGCGCGCCTGGGCATCAAGAACGAGGTGTTCGAGAAGACCGACATCCACGTTCACTTGCCGGAAGGCGCGACGCCGAAGGACGGTCCGTCCGCCGGTATCGGCCTGACGACGGCGCTGGTGTCGGTGTTCACGGGCATCCCGGTTCGCGCCGACGTGGCGATGACGGGCGAGATTACCCTGCGCGGCGAAGTCCTGCCGATCGGCGGCCTGAAGGAAAAACTGCTGGCGGCCCAGCGCGGCGGCATCAAGACCGTGCTGATCCCCGAGCAGAACGTGAAGGATCTCGCGGACATTCCTGACAACGTCAAGAACAAGCTCGAGATCGTGCCGGTGCGCTGGATCGAGAAAGTGCTGGAAGTGGCACTGGAACGCCAGCCGGAACCGATCGTCGACGTGCCTGCGGTAGCGGCGTCCTCGTCGTCGGTGACGACCGCCACGAGCGACGGCCAGGGCGGCGTCGTCAAGCACTGAGCCTGCTGGGCAGGGTGAAAGCGGCACCTTCGGGTGCCGTTTTTTTTATGTCGCGCTGTTGCGAGTGCGTTACTTGACACAACGCATTGTCGGCTTGTTTAATACGCCCTTGCGGTTTTTGCCGACGGTCAATCCGACCCGGTCGTGCATACCGTGTCCAGAACGCACAACGAGGGAAGAAAGTGAACAAAACTGAACTGATCGAAGAAATCGCGAAGTCCGCGGACCTGACCAAAGCTTCCGCGGCGCGCGCCCTCGATGCGATGATCGACGCTGTGACGAACACGCTGAAGAACAACGACAGCGTCACGCTGGTCGGCTTCGGCACGTTCACCGTCGGCGAGCGCGCCGCACGCACGGGCCGCGATCCGCGCACGAAGGAAGCCATCAAGATCAAGGCGGCCAAGGTCCCGAAATTTAAGGCTGGTAAAGCACTGAAAGATGCAGTAAACTAATGCCTCCGCTGCGCTGACACGCAGCAGGACGCTGCTGGATTCCAGTCAGTCGAGTAGCACCCAGTATTTCGTGGAGCGGTAGTTCAGTTGGTTAGAATACCGGCCTGTCACGCCGGGGGTCGCGGGTTCGAGCCCCGTCCGCTCCGCCA
>NZ_JBKYMO010000084.1:0-15974 GCF_047302915.1 Massilia sp. CT11-108
CGCGCAGGGCCTGGCGTTGCCGGCGTTCGCCGACGACCGCGCCCAGCCCGCCGCCGGCGTGCGCACAGTGCTCGTGATCGAGGACGAGCCGGAATTCGCACGTATCCTGTACGGCCTCGCGCACGACATGGAATTCCGCTGCCTCGTCGCGCTGACGGCGCAGGAAGGACTGGAACTGGCGACGAACGAGATTCCCGACGCGATCCTGCTCGACATCCGCCTGCCGGACGGCTCCGGCCTGTCCGTGCTGCAACAGCTGAAGGACAATCCGGGCACGCGCCACATCCCCGTCCACGTCGTCTCGAGCCAGGAGAACGGCGGCGAGGCGTTGCACCTGGGCGCGATCGGCTATGCACTGAAACCGACGTCGCGCGAGCAGCTGGAAGACGTGTTCCGCAAGCTGAAGGACAAGTCGTCGCAGGAAATGAAACGCGTGCTGCTCGTGGAAGACGACGAACGCCAGCGCGACAGCGTCGTGCAATTGATTTCCGATACGGACGTCGAGATCGCGGCCGTCGGGTCCGGCACGGATGCGCTGGACCTGTTGCGCACGCAGACGTTCGATTGCATGATCATCGACTTGAAGCTGCCGGACATGCAGGGTAACGAATTGCTCAAGCGTATGTCTCTGGAAGAACTGTGTTCGTTCCCGCCCGTCATCGTGTACACGGGACGCAATTTGACGCGCGACGAGGAAGCGGAACTGCTGAAATATTCGCGCTCGATTATCATCAAGGGTGCGCGCTCGCCGGAGCGCCTGCTGGACGAGGTCACGCTGTTCTTGCACAAGGTGGAATCGGAACTGTCGTCGGAACGCCAGTCGATGCTCAAGACGGTGCGCGGACGCGACCGCGTTTTCGAAGGCCGCACGATCCTGCTCGTGGACGATGACGTGCGCAATGTGTTCGCGTTGACCAGTGCCCTGGAACAACGCGGCGCCAGGGTGGAGGTGGGCCGCAATGGGTATGAAGCCATTGCCAAGCTCGATGAACATGAGTCGATCGACCTGGTCCTGATGGACGTGATGATGCCGGGCATGGACGGACTGGAAGCGACGCGCCGCATCCGCCAGGACAAGCGCTTCGCGCGCCTCCCGATCATTGCGATCACGGCGAAGGCAATGAAGGACGACCAGGAACAATGCCTGGCCGCCGGCGCCAATGACTATCTCGCCAAGCCGATCGACCTGACCCGGCTGTACTCGCTGCTGCGCGTGTGGATGCCGACGCTGGAGCGCATTTGAAAAAGACGATGCACAGCCTGCCGAGCGACGACATCGAGTTGCGGATGCTGGTCGAGGCTGTCTACCTCAAGTACAACTACGATTTCCGCGACTATACGGGCGCCTCGCAAAAGCGCCGCGTGCTCGCCGCGCTGCGCGCGATGGAATGCGAAACGATCTCGGCTTTGCAGGCGCGCGTCATGCACGACCCTGCCGCGTTCGCGCAGCTATTGCAGTTTTTGACCATCCCGGTGACGGAAATGTTCCGCGACCCGGATTATTATCTGGCTGTACGCCGGCTCGTCGTGCCGTTCCTGAAGACGTACCCGTCGCTGAATGTGTGGGTGGCCGGCTGCAGCACGGGCGAGGAAGTGGTTTCGCTCGCGATCCTGCTGCATGAGGAGGGCCTGCTGGAGCGCACGCAGATGTACGCGACCGACATCAATCCGGAGTCGCTGGAAGCGGCACGACGCGGCGTGATGCCGCTGGATAAGATGCGCGTGTACACGGAGAATTACCAGAAGGCGGGCGGCACGCGCGCGTTTTCCGATTACTACACGGCCGCGTACGGCGGGGCGCTGTTCGACCGCGCGCTCGTCGAGAACGTCACGTTCGCGGACCACAGCCTCGCCACGGACAGCGTGTTCGCCGAGACGCACTTCATCAGCTGCCGCAACGTGATGATCTACTTTAACCGGCACTTGCAGAACCGGGTGCTGGGCCTGTTCCACGAATCGCTGTGCCACCGCGGCTTCCTCGGCCTCGGCAGCAAGGAAAGCATCGACTTTTCCACGTACGCCCAGCAATTCGAAGCGCTCGCGAAGCGGGAACGGGTGTTCCGCAAGGTGGCGTCATGAGTCCCGCCGTCGACCCCGGTCCGCAGGAGGGCGCAATGCGCGCCGCGCTGCGCGGACGGCGCTTCGAAGCCGTCGTGATCGGCGGCTCGGCCGGCGGCGTGGATGCGCTCGTCACGCTGCTGCCCGCCATTCCGGCCGGCTATACCTTGCCCGTGTTCTGCATCCTGCACATGCCGGGCGACCGCGAAAGCCGCCTGGCCGAGCTGTTCGACGAGCGCCTGCCCGTGCGCGTGAAGGAAGCGGCCGACAAGGAAGAGATCGTGCCCGGCACCGTGTACTTCGCCGGACCAGGCTACCACCTGTCCGTCGAACGCGACCGCACGTTTTCGATCAGTTGCGAGCCGCCCGTGCACTTCGCGCGGCCCGCGATCGACGTGCTGATGGAATCCAGCGCGGACGCCTACGGTCCGGCCCTGGCCGGCATCCTGCTCACGGGCGCGAACCACGACGGCGCCGACGGCATGGCCCGCATCCGCGCGCGCGGCGGCTTCACCGTCGTGCAGGACCCCGCCGACGCCCAGGTGCCCACGATGCCCGTGACCGCCATCAACCGCTGCCAACCGAACCTGATACTGCCTCTGGCGCGCATCCACGCCTTGTTGCCCATGTTGGAGATGAATGAACCATGAGCGCACACGACCCCAGTAAATTGCTGATCGTCGACGACCTGCCGGAAAACCTGCGCGCCCTCGACGCGCTGATCCGCGACGAGCAGCGCCTCGTGTTCCAGGCCCAGTCCGGCGAGGAAGCACTGTCCCTGATGCTCGAACACGATTTCGCGCTGGCCATCCTCGACGTGCAGATGCCCGGCATGGACGGCTTCGAACTCGCCGAGCTGATGCGCTCCACCTCGCGCACCCGCAACATCCCGATCGTGTTCGTGTCCGCCGCCGGCCGCGAGCTGAACTACGCGTTCAAGGGCTACGAGACGGGCGCCGTCGACTTCCTGTACAAGCCGCTGGACCCGGACGCCGTGCGCAGCAAGGTGCACGTGTTCGTCACGCTGGACCAGCAGCGGCGCGAGATGCAGCGCCAGATGGAAGCGCTGGAAGCGGCGCGGCGCGAGCAGGAGGTGCTGCTGGGTGAGCTGAACGCGACGCAGGCCGAGCTGCAGCGCTCGCTGCGCATGCGCGACGAATTCATGTCCCTCGTCGCGCACGAACTGCGCACGCCACTCAACACGCTGTTCCTGGAAACCCAAATGCGCAGCCTGCAACTGAAGCGGGGCAATTTGCCGGCGTTCAATCCGGACCAGATGAACAACATGATCAAGCGCGACGAGCGCCAGATCAAGGCGATGATCCGCCTGATCGACGACATGCTGGACGTCTCGCGCATGAAGAGCGGCACCTTGTCGATCCGCCCGGCGAAGGTCGAGCTGATGGCCCTGCTGGAACGCGTGGTGAACGATTTGTCGTTGCAGGCCGCGGCGGCCGGCGCCAACGTCGTGCTGGCGCCGCATCACCCGGTCGAAGGGTTCTGGGACGAGTTCCGCATCGAACAGGTCGTCGTCAACCTGCTGACCAACGCGATGCGCTATGGCGGCGGCGGCGCGGTGGAAGTCAGCGTGCATAAGGAAGAGCTGCAAGACGGCGGCTGCAACGTCCGTATCGCCGTGCGCGACCACGGCAAGGGGATTGCGCCCGACTACATCGAACGCATCTTCGAACCGTACGAGCGTGGCGCGAAAAGCGGCGAGCCGAAGGGCCTTGGCCTGGGCCTGTACATCTCGCGTCAGCTGGCCGTCTCGCACGGCGGCCAGTTGACCGTCGAGAGCACGCCGGGGCAGGGGGCGACGTTCAGCCTCACGCTGCCGTGCATGGAGACGGCGGTGCAACCGGCGGCAGCGCCGGCCTGATCCTTTGGCCATCAATGCTCCCGATAGGCACCGCCTATCGCGCTATGATAGCTAAAATCAATTGATAGAATCCGTTCAATCAATTTCACATGAAGGGTGTGACAGGGTATAGTTCACACCTAAGCTTTTTTTAACCCCGAAAGAGGAGTACTGAATGTCCATCATCAACACCGAAATCAAGCCGTTCAAAGCAACCGCTTACCACGCAGGCAAGTTCATCGACCTGACCGAAGCCGATTTCAAAGGCACGTGGTCGGTCCTGATGTTCTACCCGGCGGACTTCACCTTCGTCTGCCCGACCGAGCTGGAAGACCTGGCTGCTTTCCAGCCGGAATTCGAAAAGATGGGCGTCAAAGTCTACGGCGTGTCGACCGACACCCACTTCGCCCACAAGGCGTGGCACGACACGTCGGAGGCGATCAAGAAGGTCAACTACCCGCTGATCGGCGACCCGACCGGCCTGCTGTCGCGTAACTTCGAAGTCATGATCGAGGAAGAAGGCCTGGCCCTGCGCGGCACCTTCGTGATCAATCCGGAAGGCCAGATCAAGGTCATGGAAGTGCACGACAACGGCATCGGCCGCGACGCGTCGGAACTGATGCGCAAAGTGAAGGCAGCCCAGTACGTCGCATCGCACCCGGGCGAAGTCTGCCCGGCCAAGTGGACCGAAGGCGCCGAAACGCTGAAGCCGTCGCTGGACCTGGTCGGCAAGATCTAAATAGATCTGTTTTGGAAGCACCTGTAGCACCGTAGCACCGTAGCACCGTAGTACCAGGCACCGACCGCGAGGGGCGGCCGGTGCCCACCCCCTCCCCACGAGCCCATCCGGAACGGGCCCGCACAGAAATCACAGGCGATCTCGCTAGTCGATCTGCCTTCCAGATTCACTATTTAGATTGGATGGATGCGTCCTCATGGGGACCGCATCGGCCTGAACACGACTGAAGAAAAGGATACGATCATGCTCGAACAAGAACTGAAAAACCAACTCGCCGGCTACCTGCAACGCGTCCAGCAACCGTTCGAGATCGTTGCCTCGCTCGACGACAGCGACACGTCGAAGCAGATGCTCGACCTGCTGCAGACGATCCAGGGACTGCGCGCCGACAAGATCACGCTGCGCACGGACGGCAACGACGCCCGCAAGCCGTCGTTCACCCTGAAACGTGTCGGCACCGACATGAATTTGCGCTTCGCCGGGCTGCCGCTGGGCCATGAATTCACGTCGCTCGTGCTGGCGCTGCTGTGGACGGGCGGGCATCCGCCGAAAGTCGAAGCCGAGACGATCGATGCGATCAAGGCGCTGGACGGCGACTACGAATTCGAGATGTACATGTCGCTGACCTGCCATAACTGCCCGGACGTCGTGCAGGCCCTGTCGCTGATGGCGATCCTGAACCCGCGGGTGAAGACGACCGTGATCGAAGGCGGCGCGTTCCAGGCCGAAGTCGAGTCGCGCAAGGTGATGGCCGTGCCGATGGTGTTCCTGAACGGCGAACTGTTCGGCTCGGGCCGCATGCTGATCGAAGAGATCGTCGCCAAGCTGGACAAGGGCGCCGGCGCCCGCGACGCCGCCAGGCTGAGCGCGAAGGATCCGTACGACGTGCTGATCGTCGGCGGTGGCCCGTCGGGTGCGGCGGCGGCCGTGTACGCGGCCCGCAAAGGCATCCGCACCGGCGTCGCGACGGAACGCTTCGGCGGCCAGGTGAACGATACGATGTCGATCGAGAACTACATCTCCGTGCTGGAAACGGACGGCCCGAAATTCTCGGCCGCGCTGGAAGCGCAGGTGCGCCACTACGGCGTGGACATCATGACGCAGCAGACGGCGGCGAAAATCATCCCGCCGTCGGCGCCCGGCGAACTGGTCGAGGTGCAGTTCGAGAACGGCGGCTCGCTGAAGTCGAGCACCGTGATCCTGTCGACGGGTGCGCGCTGGAGGAACGTGAACGTGCCGGGCGAGCAGGAATACAAGAACGCCGGCGTGAACTACTGCCCGCACTGCGACGGCCCGCTGTACAAGGGCAAGCGCGTGGCGGTCATCGGCGGCGGCAACTCGGGCGTGGAAGCGGCGATCGACCTGGCGGGTATCGTCGAGCATGTGACGCTGATCGAATTCGCGTCGCAGCTGAAGGCGGACGCCGTGCTCGTCAACAAGGTCGAGAGCCTGTCGAACGTGACGATCCACGTGAATGCGCAGACGACGGAAATCACCGGCGACGGCAGCAAGGTGAACGGCATCAAGTTCAAGGACCGCATCAGCGGCGAGGAACACCACGTGCCGCTGGCGGGCGTGTTCGTCCAGATCGGCCTCGTGCCGAACACCGAGTTCCTGAAGGGCACGGTGGAACTGTCGCGCTTTGGCGAGATCGTCGTGGACGCCCACGGCCGCACGAACATCCCGGGCGTGTTCGCCGCGGGCGATGCGACGACGACGCCGTTCAAGCAGATCGTCATCGCGGCGGGCGAGGGTGCGAAGGCGGCGCTGTCCGCGTTCGACTACCTGATCCGGATGCCGGTGGCTGTCGAAGCCGCGTAAGCGTTCAATGGTAAAAAAAGCCCGGGCGGGAAACCGTCCGGGCTTTTTTGTTTCCAAAAACCGCGGTCAGAGCCCGGTTTTGATCAATTTCCCAAATTCGGGCTCTGACCCCGGTTCCGGCGCCGCAGTGCCAGTGCGGCCAGCACGCAGCCCGTCGCGAACACGGGCAGGCCGGCCGGTTCCGGCACCGGCGTGGCGGTCACGAACGCGGTGTCGGCCCAGACCGTGGCCGGTGCGCCCGGCATCAGGTCGATCGACGCGACGTTGCCCATCGTGCCCGGCACGTAGTTGTCGAGCGCCGCGTTCACCAGGGCGATCCCGAAGCCGGTGCCGATCGTCCCGCCGGGCGCGATGTCGAACGCGGCGTCGAAGCTGAACAGGCCGCCGAACGTCACCGCCTGCAGCAGTTCGTTGAACGTCTGCCCGTTGCCGAGCGTGACCGCGGAGCCGATGTCGCCGCCGACGTCGCCCGTCGGCAGCGCCGTGGCGCCGAACGCGCCCGTGAAATGGGTCAGCGTGGCCGTCGCCGGCGCCGCCCCTGCCAGGGCCGCGAACGTCAGGTCGAGATAGCCGGTGCCCGTCAGGCTCGTCGTGTCGACAGTAAAGTGGACCATCGGACCGGCGAACGCGGTGTTCGCACCGCCGGCGAGGGCCAGCGCCAGCAGGGCGCGTGTGAAGAAGGAGGTCAGGTAGTTGATCATGGCGAAGTCTTTCAGAACGTGATGCCTTGGAGTTTCGGGGTATAGGCGATGGCGCCCTTCGATGGGTTGCCGAACGTCGTCGTCACGGTGACGGTGGCGCCGGGTGCGATCTGGTTCACGGGCAGCGCGATGGTTGGCACGCCGTTCACGTCACCCTGCTTGTTGTCGAGCGTGACGCCCGCCGTGAGGCCGTCCACCACGAGCCGCAGCGTCGATGCGGCGAGCGTCGCACCCGTCGTATTCGTGAACGACACCGTGCCGCTGAACTGGCCCGTGAAGCGGTTCGCCGTGAGGCCGCTCTGCACGATCTTCACGCTGCCGGTGAGGTCGGCGACGGCCGGTTGGCTCACGAAGGTGCTGACGCTGGACGGTTCCAGGTCGGCGCTGGCGCCGCCCGCGATGACCGGGTAGTCGCCCGCATAACTCTCGTTGGTGGCGGCCGACGTGACATAGCGCTGCAGGGTGCGCGGCGCGCCGCTGCCGAACGTCAGGTCGACGCGGCGCTGGGCCGTGCCGTTGTTGACCGCCACGACGACGACCTTGCCGTCGCCGCCCTTGTACGCGGTCACGTACACGTCCGGGTAGGGGTTCTGCGTGGCACCGATGCGCACGTAGCCGGGCCGCACGAATTTCGCGTACTGCGACATGATCCAGCCGCGCTTGCTGACGTTGCCGTCTTCCGTGATCAGGCCGTAGAACCGGCGGATGTACCACCACACATACGCGCTGTAGTTCGCGGCCATGCTCCGGTGGACCTCGATCGCGACCGGCATCGCCTTCGCCCAGTCGTTGGCGTCCGACGTGCTGTCCGTGTAGTGTTCCGTCATCCACACCTCCTTGCCCTTGGCGCGCGCGAGCGGGTAGTCGCTGGGCGTCGTGCCGTACAGATGGCCCGCCACGATCGAGAGCTGGGCCGCCGCGCCCGCGTCGTTCAGGATCGGATCGGACAGCACCTTGCGCATGCCCAGCGATTCCGGCGCCATCAGCTTGAGGCCGGCGAAGCGCGGGCCCTGCGACTTGATGAAGTCGATGAACTGGGCGGACGTCCACGTGCAGCCTTCGTAGTCCGGATCCCAGTCCGGCTCGTTCTGCACGGAGATGCCGTACAGCTGGGCGCCGTTCGTGCGCATGTAGTCCGCGAAGCCCAGCAGGTGCGTGGCGTAGTCCGGGTAGTAGCTCGGAATCAGGCTGCCGTGCGCGATGGCGTTCGACGTCTTCATGTACGCCGGCGGCGTCCACGGCGTGGCGAACAGGGTGACGCCCTTGGCCTTCGCCAGCTTCGCCGTCGGCAGCTGCGTCGCCCACGCGGTGCTGGACGGGTCGATGCGCATCCGCATGACCGTCAGGCCGATCTGGCCCGGGCCCGTGCCGAACGCGGTGTCGACCTGCGCCGGCGTCAGGTCGGCGATCCAGCCCGCGCCGTTATGCCCGCCGAATCCGCGGATGACCTGGTAGGTCGTCGCGGGATCGATGGCGACCGTCTGCGCGATGGCCGCAGGGAGCGCCGACATCGCGAGCAGGGGCAGGCTCCATCGTAGTAATCGTTGTTTCAGCATGACTCATCTCCTCCTGGGTTGGTTTTATTGACTTACTGGCTTACAAAAGTGTTGACGCTGCCGGGATCGATCCACGCGGTCGCGACGCCGCCCGTCACCGTGTACTGGCCGGCATAACCGGTGTTGTCGGTCGACGTGGTGCGGTATTTCGTGAAGCCGGGGGCGGCACTGCCGACCTGCAGCTGCAGCTGGCGCTGCGACGTGCCATTGTTGATGGCCACGACGACCAGTTTGCCGGCGGTGTTCTTGTAGGCGGTGACGAAGACGTCGGCATACGGTTTTTCCGTCGCGGCGACGCGCACGGAACCGGGGCGGACGTATTTCGCGAACTGCGCCATGATGTAGCCGCGCTTGCTGACGTTGCCGTCTTCCGTCAGCAGGCCGTAGGAGCGGCGGATGTACCACCACACGTAGGCGCTGTAGTTGGCCACCATGCTGTTGTGCAGTTCCAGCGCCACCGGCATCGCCTTCGACCAGTCGTTGGCGCTGGACGTGCTGTCGGTGAAGTGCTCCGTCATCCACACCTCCTTGCCCTTGGAACGGGCGAGGGCGTAGTCGCTCGGGTTCACGCCGTACAGGTGGCCGGCGACGATGTCGAACTGCGGCGCGGCCGTCGCGCTATTGAGGATCGGATCGGTGAGCGGCTTGTAGAAGGTAGCGGACTCGCCCGCGATCACCTTGTAGGTGCCGAAGCGCGACCCCTGGCTCGACAGGTAATCGATGAATTGCTGCGAGTTCCACAGGCAGCTTTCGTAGTCCGGGGCGAAGTCGGGTTCGTTCTGGATCGAGATGGCGTACAGCGCGGCACCGCCGGCCTGCATCGTGCTCGCGAAGTTCAGCAGGTGCGTGGTGTAGTCGCCATAGCGGCTCGGCAACAGGCTTCCCTGGACCAGGCTATTGTTCGTCTTCATGTTCGCCGGCGGCGTCCACGGCGTCCCGAACAGGATGGCGCCCTTCGCCTTGGCGAGCTGCGCGGACGCCAGTTGCGTGGACCACTTGCTGGGATCCGGGTCGATGCGCAGGCGCATGATGGACAGGCCGATCTGGCCCGTGCCGGTGCCGAACGCGGCGTCGACCTGGGCAGCGGTCAGCTCCGCCGCCCAGCCGGCGCCGCTGAAGCCGCCGAAGCCGCGCACGGTCTGGTATGTCGTGGCCGGGTTGATGGCGACCGTCTGCGCGGACGCGCCGGCGGCAAAGGCGGACAGCATGACGAGCGCCGACGCGACGCGGCGGGTGGTGCGCGAAAAAGCATGGGGCATGAACATCTCCGTGGTTCGGGTTGATTGCCGGGCGGGGGCGGCCCGGAGTTCACTGCGTGTGCTGCTTTTGCTGCGGACCCATGCCGGGATCGCCGGCGGGCAGGACGAGCGACGCCCGCGCCCGCTGTGGGGGCACAGGATCACCGTGAAAAAAAGCGGACTGGCGGGTCGCGCGATCAGCGCGGGGCGGGACGAGAGGGGGGACGCGGTCGGCGCTGCGGGATCAGGGTGTGCGGCATATCTCCTCCGATTATTGTTATTTACTGTTATTTCGCAAAATTATGTTTGCGATAACATTTTATGACAACTATCTTATGCCTCGGTGGATGCCTGATCAAACCAAAGATTGTTAGCGATAATTCACAAATTGTATTTATGCCAACCGGGTGGAGGCCGTGTCGCGCGCGTGCCGGCGCCGCTGGCCGTCGCGCCGCTCGACGTGGGTGCGCGAGGGGACCGGATGGGCGCCCGTACCGTCCAGCCCGAACTCCAGCGCATGGCGCAGCGCACGCACGGTGACCGGTTTCGTGACGGTGGCGCTGAACGCGTGATACAGCGGCGGGAAGGGCTCGTCCTCGTCGAGCAGCAGGATCGTGGGGGTGTCGGGCGCGAGGCGCGAGAGTTCGCCGGGCAGCGAGCGCCGGTCGCCGGCGGCGTGCGCGCTGGAGGTGAGGATCACGTCGAAGCGCAGCGCCTGCATGGCGTTCAGCGTCGCCTGCGCCGTCGTCGTCTCGGCGACAACGTAGCCGAGCGACTTGAGCAGGGTGACACTGTGGCGGCGTGCGGCCGCGTCATCGTCGAATATCAGGGCGTACTTCATGATGAGTCCTCCTGGCTCAGGTATGGCGACCTCCTCATATTGTTCAACTGTTAATTTGTAACAAATGATACGGAAGGCAACGAACGGATACGTGGCGTCTTCAGTGGTAAAACAACGGCGCGAAGCCATTCAACGCATCGGTTTCGCACAGCAGCCACGTCGCCGCGCTCGTGAGCGCGAGCCAGGCTGCGGTAAAGGGAGCGGGCAGGAAGCGGACCATGATGAACCTCCGAATGCGGATTGCTGTCGTGTTGATGTTGATGTCATCTTAGAACGTGTTCTTGAGAGAAACTATCGGCTGGCAATCCGTCACTCTGTAGGATTAAAGCTCGTCGCCTTGTATGAACGCTTGTGGTCGCTCGTGCACGGCATCCTACGGTGACTGTAGGTTGCGTCCTATGGTGTGTGGCCGTGCTCAGGCTTACATTGGCATCATCATGACCACACACGATCCCAAACTCCTCCACAAGGGTGTACTCGCGGTTCGCCGCAACACCATCCGTCGCCTGCTGCATACGGTGTTCGGCATCGAACACCTGCGCGACGGCCAGCAACGCGTGATCGACAGCGTCCTCGATGGCAGGGACACGCTGGCGATCATGCCGACCGGCAGCGGTAAATCGCTGTGCTACCAGATCCCCGCCCGCATCCTGGACGGCATGACGGTCGTCGTCTCGCCGCTGATCTCGCTGATGAAGGACCAGCTGGAAAAGCTCGGGGAACTCGGTATCCGCGCCGAGCAGGTCAACAGCAGCCTGTCGGCGGAAGAGGAGAGGAACGCATTGGCCGCGATCGCGGAGGGCCGCTGCGAGATCGTGTTCTGCACGCCCGAGCGCCTCGTCATGCCCGAATTCGTCGACGTGCTGAAGGCCGTGAAAATCGCCCTCGTCGTCGTCGACGAAGCCCACTGCATTTCGCAATGGGGCCACGACTTCCGCCCGGCCTATCTCGAGATGGCCGGCGCGATCGACGCGCTGGGCCGTCCGCCTGTACTGGCGCTGACGGCCACCGCGACGGAAGACGTGGTCGACGACATCGGCCGCCAGCTCAATCGCCCGCGCATGAACGTCATCAACACGGGCATCTACCGGCCGAACCTGCAGTACGCGGTCGTGCAGGTGACGAACCCGGACGAGAAACTGCAGGAAGCGCTGCGCCTCGTGCGCGGCACGAAGGGGACGGGCATCGTCTACGCCGCGACCGTCAAGGCGGCGGAGGAGATGCACCAGATGCTGCTGGACGCCGGCGAATCCGTCACCCTGTACCACGGCAAGCTGCACGCCGCCGAACGCAAGGCGAACCAGGACCTGTTCATGAACGACGAGCGGCGCGTCATGGTGGCGACGAACGCGTTCGGCATGGGCATCGACAAGCCGGACACGCGCTTCGTGATCCACCTGCAGATCCCCGCGAACCTGGAAGCCTATTACCAGGAATCGGGCCGCGCGGGCCGCGACGGCCGGGATGCCAGCTGCACCCTGCTGTTCCTGCAGGACGACAAGCGCGTGCAGCAGTTCTTCCTCGTGAAGCACTATCCGACGGCGGACGAGATCCGCGCCGTGTACGAGGCCGTGCACGCGCTTACGGAAAGCGAGACGGCGACGCCGGCTCGCGTGGATGACGTCGCCGGCGAACTCGCGGGGCCGCATCTGAAGGTGTGTTTGAAACTGCTGAAGGATGCGAAGCTGCTGCGCCAGAACCGCAAGCTCGCGTACCTGCCCGGCAGCGCGTCGCCCGAGGATAAACTGTTCGCGGCAATGGCCGAGGTGTATCGCCAGAAGCAGGAGCGCGACAAGGAAGCGCTCGAACAGATGGTATCGTATGCCGTGAGCGGTTTCTGCCGCTGGAAGCTGCTGCTCGATTATTTCGGCGACGAGGTCGAAGGCTTCGAGAAGTGCTGCCGCTGCGACAACTGCCTGAATCCGCCGGCCGCCGTGCTGACGGAAGATATCGACATCCGCGACGACGAATTCGACCGCGAACCGGACGCGGACGCGCCGGCCGGCCCCGCGTTCGACGTCGGCGCGCGCGTCACGGTACCGAAGTATGGCGAAGGCGTCGTGCTGTCCGTGGCCGGGGACCAGGTCCACATCGAATTCCCGGACGGCGAGCAGCGCGCGTTCCTCGCCGATTTCGTCACGCTGGTCTAAAAGGAGGACGCCGAACGCATGGGCGACATGGTCATCGTAAGGAAGGAAGGCCTGTACTGTGTGCCGGGCCAGTTCTACATCGACCCGTGGCGGCCGGTCGACCGGGCCGTCATCACCCATGCCCACGGCGACCATGCGCGCTGGGGCCACAAGCATTACCTGGCTTCGCAGCAGAGCGTCGGCATCCTGAAGTCGCGCCTCGGCCAGGACATCAACATCGAAGGCCTGGAATACGGCGACAAGGTCGTCCACAACGGCGTGACGATCTCGCTGCACCCGGCCGGCCACGTGCTTGGCTCCGCGCAGATCCGGATGGAGCACCAGGGCGAGATCTGGGTCGCGTCGGGCGACTACAAGGTCGAGCCGGATGCCACGTGCGCGCCGTTCGAAGCCGTCCGCTGCCACACGTTCATCACGGAATCCACGTTCGGCCTGCCGATCTACCGCTGGGATCCGCAGCAGGAAGTCTTCGACGACATCAACCGCTGGTGGCGCCGTAATGCCGATGAAGGCCGCACGAGTATCCTGTACGCCTACGCATTCGGCAAGGCGCAGCGCCTGCTCTGTGGGTTGGACCCTTCTGTCGGGCCCATCGTCTGCCACGGCGCCGTCGAGCCGCTGAACCGCATCTACCGCGAGGGCGGCGTGGTCCTGCCGCATACGCAGATGGTCAGCGAGACGGACAAGGCGGATTTGAAAAAGGCGCTCGTGCTGGCGCCGCCGTCCGCATCGGGCTCGCCGTGGACGCGCCGCTTCGGCGACTATTCCGACGCCTTCGCCAGCGGCTGGATGCTGCTGCGCGGTGCCCGTCGGCGGCGCGGCGTCGACCGCGGGTTCGTGCTGTCCGACCATGCCGACTGGCCCGGTTTGCTGGACGCGATCCACGCCACCGGCGCCCAGCAGGTGATCGTCACGCACGGTTCGATACCCGTGATGGTGCGCTGGCTGTGCCAGATCGGCCTCGATGCGAAAGCGTTCGACACGGAATACGGCGAGGAGGATGACGAAGCCGTCACGGCCACGCCGGAAGAACCGCAGGCGGAGGAGGCGAAGGATGCGTGAATTCGCCCGCCTGTACGCCGAACTCGACGAAACCACCGCCACCAACCGCAAGCTCGAGGCGCTGCAGAATTACTTTGCCAGCGCCGCCCCGGAAAACGCCGCCTGGGCCGTGTACTTCCTCGCGGGCGGCAAGCCGCGCCAGGCCGTGCCGAGCAAGCTGCTGCGCCAGTACGCCATCGAATACGCGGGCCTGGACGAGTGGCTGTTCGACGAATCGTATGCGGCCGTCGGCGACATGGCCGAGACCATCGCCCACATCCTGCCGTCGCCGAAGCGCCACAGCGACGTGGGCCTGGCCGTGTGGATGGAAGAGCGCATCGGCCCGTTGCGCGGCGCCGATCCGGGCACGATCCGGGAAGCGCTGTTCTCGTACTGGGACGAACTCACGTGGCGCGAACGCTTCCTGTTCGTGAAGCTGATCGGCGGCGGCTTTCGCGTGGGCGTGTCGAAGCTGCTCGTCACGCGCGCGCTGGCGTCCATCGCCGCGGTCGACTCGAAGCTGATCGCGCAGCGCCTGATGGGCTGGACGGATGGCCGTGTCAAACCGACGGCGACGGGCTTCCTGCAACTGATCGCGGCGCAGACCGACAACGAGCACCAGCTGCGCGGCGGCCAGCCTTACCCCTTCTTCCTCGCGCACCAGCTGCAGGGCGAGCCCAGTGCGTTGGGCGACATGAACGACTGGCAGGTCGAGTGGAAGTACGACGGCATTCGCGCGCAACTCGTGCGGCGCGGCGGCCAGAACTACCTGTGGTCGCGCGGCGAGGACCTGATCACGGAACGCTTCCCCGAGCTCGCGAGTCTATCCCTGCCGGACGGCACCGTGATCGACGGCGAGGTGCTGATCTGGACGACGGGCGATTCGCCGGCACCGTTCGCCGACCTGCAGAAGCGCATCGGCCGCAAGACGCTGTCCGCGAAACTGCTGGCCGAGCTGCCTGCGGTGCTGCTCGCGTACGACCTGCTGGAGCTGGACGGTGTCGACACGCGCGCGCTGCCCCAGCACGAACGGCGCGCGCTGCTGGAGACACTCGTCACGGGCGCGGCGCAACCGCAGCTGCGCATCTCGCCGCTCGTCACGGCCGACTCCTGGGACGATCTCGGCAAGCTGCGGGCGGAGTCGCGGGCGCGCGGCGTCGAAGGCATGATGCTGAAGGCACGGAACGCGCAGTACGGCGTGGGCCGCACGAAGGACGTGGGCACGTGGTGGAAGTGGAAGATCGATCCGTATGCCGTCGACGCGGTGCTGATCTATGCGCAGGCGGGCAGCGGCCGGCGCGCGTCGCTGTACACGGACTACACGTTCGCCGTGTGGGATGGCGAGGGCGACGCGCGCAAGCTCGTCCCGTTCGCGAAAGCCTATTCGGGCCTCACGGACGCGGAGATCGCGCAGGTCGACAACATCATCCGCAAGACGACGGTCGAGAAATTCGGGCCCGTGCGCTCGGTGCGGCCGACGATGGTGTTCGAGATCGGCTTCGAAGGCATCGCGCTGTCCACGCGCCACAAGGCCGGCATCGCCGTGCGCTTTCCCCGTATCCTGCGGCGGCGTGACGACAAGCCCGTCGAAGAGGCGGATACGCTCGACACATTGAAAGACCTGCTGGGAGCCGTCACGCCATGACCAGGACCCAGGCGGAAGCAGCGGTCGACAGCTGGTTCGCATCGCGCGGCTGGAAGGTGTTCCCGTTCCAGCGCGCCGTGTGGAAGGCCGCGCTGGCCGGCGAATCGGGCCTGCTGCACGCGAACACCGGCGCGGGCAAGACGTACGCGGTCTGGTTCGCCGCGCTGCTGCGCGGCGCCAACCGCACGCGGCGTGCGAATACCGGCCTGCGCGTGCTGTGGATCACGCCGATGCGCGCGCTGGCGGCGGACACGCAGCGGTCGCTGGAAGTGTCGGCGGCCGAGCTGGGCGCCGCGAGCCCGGACGTCATCGGCACGTGGACGATC
>NZ_JBKYMO010000085.1:0-15804 GCF_047302915.1 Massilia sp. CT11-108
CGACCTGACTCAGTCCAGCCAGGCCCTGAGCGCCGCTTCGCCGTCCGCGCTGAACGCGAGCACGCGCGATTCCGGCACGCGGCGCGCCCAGCCCAGTTGCTGGAAACGGTCCAGCAGCGCCGTCCCGAGGGCGCCGGCCAGGTGGTGGCGGCGCTCGCTCCAGTCCAGGCAATGGCGGCACAGCGGCCGCCGTGTGGCGGAGGGCAGCGGATCGATGCCGATGGTCGCGATCAGTGCGCGGCCATGGTCGGTCAGTGTGATGCCGCCCGCATCCAGCGCGAACGCGCCGCGCCGGGCCAGGCTTTCGTAGACAAGCACCCCGAGTTCGCCCGCGAGATGGTCGTAGCAGACGCGCGCCTTGCGCAGCGCCGGTTCGCGTGGACTGGACCGCACGCGCACGGATCCTGTGCCGAACGCGATGCCCATCATGGATTCGAGCAGGTGCGCGACGTCGGCGTCGGCAATGCGGAAATAACGGTGCCGCCCCTGCGCCTCGACGGCGAGCAGGCCCGCCTCGCGCAGCTTGGCGAGGTGCGTGCTGATCGTCTGGCGCGTGACGCCGGCGGCGTCGGCCAGTTCCGTCGCCGTCAGCGCCATGCCGCTCATCAGCACGTTCAGCACTTCGGCGCGTGCCTGGTCGCCGATCAGTGCGGCGATGTTCGCGATATTCGGTCCGTCTCTCATGGTTCGATCTTAGCCGAAGCATCGGGGGAGGGCCAGTGACTACCATGGGGCTTCAACGTTACGAGGAGCCATCATGCCCATCACCTGTTTCATCCGCTACGAGATCGACCCCATCCAGCGCGACGCCTTCCGCACGTATTCCGAAAACTGGGGCCGCATCATTCCACGCCTGGGTGGCCGCCTGCTCGGCTACTTCCTGCCGCACGAAGGCACCAATTACGAGGCATGGGGTCTCGTCGGCTTCGACAGCCTGGCCGACTACGAAGCGTATCGGCTGCGCTTGAAGAAAGACGACGAAGCGGTGGCGAACTTCCGGTTTGCGCGCGAAAAACGCTTCATCCTGCGCGAGGAGCGCACGTTCCTGGAAAACGTCGCATGATCGCCGTGATCTTCGAAGTGGAGCCGGCGCCCGGCAAGCGCCAGGATTACCTGGATGCGGCCGCCGCGCTGCGTCCCGAACTGGAAGCGATCGACGGCTTCATCTCCATCGAACGTTTCGCATCGCTGACGCGGCCGGAGAGGATGCTGTCGCTGTCGTTCTGGCGCGACGAGGACGCCGTGAAACGCTGGCGCACCTTGCCCGCGCACCGTGCCATGCAGGCGGCGGGGCGGGCCGGCCTCTTTGCCGATTACCGCCTGCGCGTGGCCGCCGTCGTGCGCGACTACGGGCTGCACGAACGGGACGACGTGCCGTCCGACCTCGTTACTCCTTGATTTCCGGCTCGACCAGTTGGGCCAGCAGCTGCAGCGATTCCTGCCAGCCGAGGTAGCACATCTCGGCGGGAATCGCGGCCGGGATGCCTTCCTGCTTGACCTTGATTTCGACCCCGCAGAACACCTCGCGCAGCTGCACGGTCGTCTGCATGCGGCCGGGCAGGTTGGGATCGTTGAATTCGGCCGTGTAGACGAGGCGCTTGCCCGGTTCCAGTTCCAGGTATTCGCCGCCGAACGAGTGCCTCCCGTCCGTCGTGAAATTCGTGAAGGACATCCGGTAGCGGCCGCCGACGTGGGCGTCCTGCTCGTGCACGGTGCAGGTGAAGCCGTGCGGCGGCAGCCATTTGGCGACGGCGGCCGGCGTGATAAAGGCGCGGTAGACGCGGTCGGCGGTGGATTTCAGGACGCGGTGCAGTTCTACAGTATTCGTGGACATGATCGGTCTCCTTGGCGTAAGTGGCAGAGGACATCCCTCTGATCCTACGACGAACGGGCGGCCCGCGGATCGACACGCGGATAAAAAAAATTATCGTCCGCGGAAGCGCCGGATCGCGGCGTCGACCATGCCCTCCGCGCTGCCCTGGCGTTCGTACTGCCCGCGCAGGAAACTCGCGTCGCCGCCGTCGCTGGCCGCCGCGGCCAGGTGCGGCAGCGCGTCCAGGCTGCCCAGCGCCTGCGCATGCGGTTCCATCAGGTCCAGGGTGGCGATGATGTCCTCGCGCAGCGGGAGTTGTTCATAGGTCTTCGGATGCGTGATCACGCCGTCGAGCCCGAAGCGGCTGGCCTGGAAGCGGTTGTAGTTGTAGACGAGGTAGTCGTCTTCCAGCGGCGGCGCTTCCTTCCGTTCGAGCAGGTGGCGGCACAGCGCCTGCAGGTAGGCCGCGAGGGCGGCGGCCCGTTCGACCGTGAGCGGCGTGTCGCACACGCGCAGCTCGATCGTGCCGTATTCCGGTTTCGGCCTCAGGTCCCAGTAAAAATCCTTCATGCTCCTGATGATGCGCGTGCGCTCCATCTTGGCGAAATAGACGTCGGCGAAATCGGCCCAGCTCAGTGTGAACGGCGCGCGGCCGCTCAGGGGGAAGGCCGAGACCGAATTCAGGCGCGCCGAATCGAAGCCGCTGTCGTGGCCCTGCACGAACGGCGACGATGCGGACAGGGCGATGAAGTGCGGGATGTAGCGCGACAGGGCGTGCAGCAGGAACAGCGCGTCGTCGCCGCTGGCGCAGCCGATGTGCACGTGCTGGCCGAACACGGTGAACTGCTTGGCGAGATAGCCGTACAGCGCCGACAATTCCTGGTAGCGCGGCTTGGCCGAGATGCGCTGTTCGGACCAGTGCTGGAACGGATGCGTGCCCCCGCCGGCGATGCCGATGTTCAGTACGTCGCTGGCGGCGACCAGCGTATCGCGTATCTCGAGCAACTCGGCCAGCAGCGTGCGGTAGTTCGTCTGCACGCTCGAATTTATCTCGATCATGCTTTCCGTGATCTCGGGCGTGACGTTGCCGGGGAACGGCTTGCGCTTCAGCAGGTGCATCAGGTCGGGGCTGGCCGGCGTGAGGTCGAAGTCGGACAGGCTGACGAGCTGCAGTTCCAGCTCCACGCCGAACGTCAGCGGTGCCGAGGTGGCGAAGGGTTCAAGCGGCATGGTTGACCTCCGGCGCTTCGCGCGCCCACACGAGGGCGCGTTGCAGGATGATGGGACCGAATACTTCGAGCAGCATCGTCACGGCGGCGACGGCGCGCAATTCCTCGACGACCTGCACGCCGGCGTGGCGCGCATGCTCGATCAAGAGGATCACAAACACGGACAACGGCGTCAACGCCACGCCCGTCAGCGCACCCTTGCGCCACGAGATGCCGGACAGATGGGCGAACGCCGTCACGCCGGCCATCTTGGCGAGCAGGCGCACGAGCACGAGGGCGACGGCAAGCAGAGCGCCGGCCCACACGCGGCGCCAGTCGAGCGTCGAGGCGGCGAACACGAACAGCACGACGGTGAGCAGTTCGCCCAGCGCGCCGAAATTGCGCTGCGCCTGGCTGAACGCGACGCGGCGGTGGCGCGCCGTCAGTCCGAACGCGAGCGCCGCGACGACGGGCGACAGGCCCAGTGCGTACGTGATCGCGACGAGCAGGATCACGGCCAGCGCGAAGGCGACGGTGGCGTCCTGCGCCAGCTTTCCCAGCAGACGCAGGACGCCCGGCACGACGAGGCCGAACACGGCGCCCGTGAAGGCCGAGACGCCCAGCACGACGAGGCTGTTCCACAGCGCGTCGCCGACGTCCTCGAACGTGCGGAAGATCCACAGGCCGACGGTGGCGTTGAACGCGAACACGGCCAGCACGCAGTTCAGCGCGCACAGGTGCAGTGCCCGTTCCGTCACCTGGCCCGAGCTTTTCTGTTCGTTGATCACGCGGACGACGGTCGCGGGCGACGTCGCCATCGACAGCGACGCGAGCATCAGCCGGTCGATCAGCGCCGCGCCGAACGCATTCGCGACGAGGTAGACGCCGACGAACGTCAGGCCCGCTTCGACGAGGCCCGTGACGCCGATCCACGGATTCGTGCGCAGCCAGCGCAGGTTGATGCGGTAGCCCAGCTCGAACAGGATCAGGCCGAACCCGACGTCGGCCAGCAGCAGCGTCGTGCCGCCTTCCGGCAGCGGCAGTATGCCCAGCTGGGGCGCGGCCAGGATGAAGCCGACGAGGCCATAGAAACTGATGCGCGGCAGGCCGGTCCAGCGCTGCCCGAATTCGCCGACCAGCCAGGCCAGCGTGATCGCGAAGGGCCAGGCGAGGCTCGTGAGGACAGACAGGAATTCCTGCATACCTGCTCCTTTGTCAAAATGTTACAACCTGCGACCGATTCTACAAGAGCGATTTGTCCGCACGATTACGTGTAGGAATACGCCGTGCGCAATTCAAACGCCGCGCGTGGGCACGGGGTGCCCACCTTTGCGTGAAGGATCGCCGCCCGGTTATTTGCTCAACAAACGCATCGCCCGTTCCAGGCCGTCGATCGTCACGGGGAACATGCGGTTGCCCATGATCTGCCGGATGACGGCGATCGATTGCCGGTACTGCCACAGGTGCTCGGGCTCCGGATTCAGCCATGCGAATTTCGGGAACGCGTGGCAGAACCGGGCGAGCCATTCCGCGCCCGCTTCCTCGTTGGCGTATTCGACGGAGCCGCCCGGCGCGAGGATTTCGTAGGGGCTCATCGTCGCGTCGCCGACGAAGATCAGGCGCGTGTCGGCCGGGTAGGTGCGCAGCACGTCCCACGTCGGGAAGCGCTCGGCGTGGCGGCGGCGGTTGTTTTTCCACAGGTGGTCGTAGACGCAGTTGTGGAAATAGTAGAACTCCATGTGCTTGAACTCGGCCTTCGCCGCCGAGAACAGCTCTTCGGTGCGCTCGATGTGGTCGTCCATCGTGCCGCCCACGTCCAGCAGCATCAGCACCTTGATGCGGTTGCGCCGCTCCGGCTGCATCCTGATGTCGAGCCAGCCCGCGTTGTTGGCGGTCGAGCGGATCGTCTCGTCCAGCGCCAGTTCGTCCGGCGCGCCCTGGCGCGCGAAGCGGCGCAGGCGGCGCAATGCCACCTTGATGTTGCGGATGCCCAGTTCGCGCTCGCCATCGTAGTCGCGATAGGTGCGCTGGTCCCACACCTTGACCGCAGACCGGTTGCCGCCCCGCATTTTATCTTCCTTGCCGATGCGGATGCCCTGAGGATTGGTGCCGCCGTTGCCGAACGGGGACGTGCCGCCGGTGCCGATCCACTTGTTGCCGCCCTCGTGGCGCTCCTTCTGTTCCTTCAAGAGTTCCTGCAAGCGGTCCATCAGCTTGTCGTAGCCGAGCTTCTGCAGCTCTGCCTTCTGCTCGGGCGTCAGTTCGCGTTCCAGGCGCTTGATCAGCCAATCCAGAGGAATGTCGGCCTTCTCGTCGAACACCGTCTCGATGCCCTTGAAAAAGGTGCCGAACGCGCGGTCGAACTTGTCGAAATGGGCTTCGTCCTTCACCAGCGTCAGGCGCGCGAGATAATAAAACTCGTCGAGCGACGGCGCGATCACCTGCTTCTGCAGCGCTTCCAGCAGCGTGAGGAATTCCTTGATCGTGACGGGAACCTTCGCGTCGCGCAGGGTGAAGAAGAAGTCGATCAGCATGCCGCGCCTCTTTACCCTGCGTGGCGCGCGTGGCGGCTCAGTTTGTAATGCAGGTGCGACTTGATCTCAAGCCACTCGCCGCGCACGATGCTGTACATGACCGTGTCGCGCACGGTCCCGTCGCGGCGCGGCGCATGGTGGCGCAGCACGCCATCCTTCTTGGCGCCCAATCTCTCGATGGCGGCCTGCGACGCATAATTGAAATTATCGGTGCGCAGGCCGACGACGGCGCAGCCGAGGGTGTCGAACGCGTGCGACAGCAGCAGGAGCTTGCAGCTCGTGTTGACGTGGCTGCGCTGGCGGCTCTTCGCGTACCACGTGTAGCCGATCTCGACGCGGTCGATCGCGGGCATGATGTCGTGGTAGCTGGTCGTGCCGATCACGGTGTCGCTGGACGCGTCGACGACGGCGAAGGCGACCCGGTTCGGCGTCTCCAGCCCCATGCGGATATAGGCTTCCGTGTCCTGCGGTTCCGGCACGGAGGTGACGCGCAAGTTCCACAGTTCGCCGTCGGCGGCTGCGGCGCGCAGGCCGTCGAGGTGGTGCAGCCCGAGCGGCTCCAGGCGCACGCCGTTGAATTCCAGGGTGACGGGAGCGACCTGGATCATCGGTTGTGCCTCGCCATCGCCACCAGGCGCTCGAACAGGCTCACGTCCTGCTCGTTCTTGAGCAGGGCGCCCGCGAGCGGCGGCACGATCGTCTTGCCGTCCTGGCTGCGCAGGACCTCGGCCGGGATGTCCTCGGCCAGCAAGAGCTTCAGCCAGTCGAGGAATTCCGACGTCGACGGCTTCTTCTTCAGGCCCGGCACGTCGCGCAGTTCATAAAAACCCTGCAGCGCGGCGGACAGCAGGTCGGCCTTCAGCGTGGGGTAGTGGACCTTGACGATCTCCGCCATCGTGTCGCGGTCGGGGAATTTGATGTAGTGGAAGAAGCAACGGCGCAGGAAGGCGTCCGGCAAATCCTTCTCGTTGTTCGACGTGATGATGACGAGGGGGCGGTGCTTCGCCACGACCATCTCGCGCGTCTCGTACACGAAGAACTCCATGCGGTCCAGTTCGCGCAGCAGGTCGTTCGGGAATTCGATGTCGGCCTTGTCGATCTCGTCGATCAGCAGCACGACCGGCTCGGGCGCGGTGAACGCCTGCCACAGCACGCCCTTGACGATGTAGTTGTGGATGTCGCGTACGCGCTCGTCGCCCAGTTGCGAATCGCGCAGGCGCGAGACGGCGTCGTATTCGTACAGGCCCTGCTGGGCCTTGGTCGTCGATTTGATGTGCCACTGCAGCAGGGGCATGTCCAGCGCGGCCGCGACCTCTTCGGCCAGCATCGTCTTGCCGGTGCCGGGTTCGCCCTTGATCAGCAGGGGGCGGGCGAGGGTGAGGGCGGCGTTGACCGCCAGTTTCAGGTCGGCGGTGGCGACATAGTTATCGCTGCCTTCGAAGCGTCGGGGTGCGTGCATGGGCCTGGGCAGATCATATGGAAATGCTATCGAGTATATGCCAGAACGCCGTGGCGGGCAGGCCGTCCATGCTGCGCTGCCCAATGGACTCGACTATATTCTTCGGATAGAATCGATTGGATCGTGGCAAAAATGCCATTGCAGTTGCAGTACCGGGGGTCTAGAAAACCTGCTGCCGCCGCACGGGTCGCAAGGCGCCCTATCGATTCAACCCAACGATAGGTCATCCATGAAAATTTCAACAGCATTACTCGTGCTGGCAGCCGGCGCCTCGATGGCCGGCACGGCCGGCGCAGCCGACATCGTCGGCAATCCGAAGGCAGCACCCAACAAGATCGAGCAGTGTATCGGCTGCCACGGCATCCCCGAGTACAAGGGCACGTTCCCTGAAGTCTATCGCGTACCGAAGATCGGCGGCCAGTCGGCGAAGTACATCGAAGCCGCGCTGCAGGCATACAAAAAAGGCGACCGCAACCACCCGTCCATGCGGGGTATCGCGGCCAGCCTGTCCGACCAGGACATCGCCGATATCGCCGCGTATTATTCGCAACAGTCCCCGTCCAAGTAAGGAGCGCGCCATGAATAAACTGATCGTCGCGCTGACCCTGGGCGCCGCCTCGCTGGCCCTGTCCGGCCAGGCGCTGGCTTCGGGCAATGCCGCCAACGGCGCCGAACTGGCGAAAAAATACAACTGTGCGTCCTGCCACGGCGCCGACTACAAGACCCCGATCGATCCCAGCTATCCGAAGCTGGCCGGCCAGCATGCCGACTACCTCGTGCATGCGCTGACCGCGTACAAGCGCGGCACCAAAGCCGCCAACGGTCGCAACAACCCGATCATGGCCGGCATGGCCCAGCCGCTGTCGGATCGCGACATGGCCGACATCGCTGCCTACCTGGAAAGTCTGCCTGCGGCGCTCGTCACGAAGCGCTGATCCGCACGGGCCGTTACAATAACGGCCCATCCGGATTGTCCGGAATCCCTCCTGCCGCGTGCCGGCCGGAGGGATTTGTTTTTTGGAGCCCGCCTTGTCCGACGTATCCCCCTCCCACATCAAGACCAATGTATTGAGCGGCCTGACGGTCGCGCTGGCGCTGGTTCCCGAGGCCATCGCCTTCGCCCTCGTGGCCCACGTGTCGCCGCTGACCGGCCTGTATGCCGCCGTGCTGGTCTCCTTCATCACCTCCGCGTTCGGCGGCCGGCCCGGCATGATTTCCGGCGCGGCCGGCGCGCTGGCCGTCGTCATGGTCGCGCTGGTCGTCCAGCACGGCGCGCAATACCTGTTCGCCGCCATCGTGCTGATGGGCGTGCTGCAAATGCTGTTCGCGGCCGCGCGGCTCGGCAAATTCATCCGCATGGTGCCCCATCCCGTGATGCTGGGCTTCGTCAACGGCCTGGCCATCGTGATCTTCGTCGCGCAGTTCGAACACTTCAAGACGGGTGGCGGCTGGATGGCGGGGCCGCAGCTGTGGACGATGCTGGGCCTCGTCGCGCTGACGATGGCGATCATCTACGTCACGCCGCGCCTCACGAAGGCCGTGCCGGCAACGCTGGTCGGCATCCTCGCCGTCGCGCTGCTCGCGCACTTCACGGGCATCGAGACGAAGACCGTGGGCGACCTCGGCTCCATCGCGGGCGGCCTGCCGGCGTTCCGCGTGCCGGACGTGCCGTTCGACCTGCAGACCCTGAAGATCGTGTTCCCCTACTCGCTCGTGCTGGCGGGCGTGGGCCTGATCGAGACGCTGTTGACGCTCACGCTGATCGATGAGATCACGGACACCCGCGGCCAGCCGAACCGCGAAAGCCTCGCGCAGGGCGTGGCCAACGTCGTCACCGGCTTCTTCGGCGGCATGGGCGGCTGCGCGATGATCGGCCAGAGCATGATCAACGTGGGCAACGGCGCGCGCGGCCGCCTGTCGGGCATCTGCGCGTCGCTGTTCCTGCTGTCGTTCATCCTGTTCGGCGCGAGCGTGATCGAGCAGATTCCGCTGGCCGCGCTGATCGGCGTGATGTTCGTCGTGTGCGAAAAGACGTTCGAGTGGGGCACGTTCCGCCTGTTCGGCAAGGTGCCGCGCGCCGATGCGCTCGTGATCGTGCTGGTGGCGGGCGTGACGCTCGTCTTCAACCTGGCGACCGCCGTGCTGGTGGGCGTGGTCGTGTCGGCGCTGGTGTTCGCTTGGCAGCACGCGAAGCAGATCCGCGTCGCGACCGCGCAGGACGCGCACGGCTGGAAAGTCTATGAGCTGGAGGGAACGCTGTTCTTCGCGTCGGTGGCCGGCTTCCAGGCGCTGTTCACGCCGAAGGACGACCCGCAGGACGTCGTCGTCGAGTTCCGCCGCGCGCGTGTGGCGGACCACTCGGCGATCCAGGCCATCGACGGCCTGGCGGAACGCTACCGCGCCCTCGGCAAGCGCCTGCATCTGCGCCACCTGAGTCCGGACTGCCGCGCGCTGCTCGAGCGCGCGAAGGACATGATCGAGGTGAACCTGCCGGAAGACCCGCGCTATCGGGTCGCCGACGACAAACTCGATTAAAAACGTCTCCCGAGCTGCTGCGCGTTGCGCTGCCGGCCTGCGATGCTCGTGAGAGGTTTTTTAGCGCACGCGCTTGCGCACGCACTCCACGTATGCGTCGGTATCCGGCTGCGTACCGTGGCGCTGCGCCGACCAGATCATCTCGCCGAGACACTCCATGATGCCGTGGTGCGCCTCGTGCTCGCCCACGCGCGCGGCCAGCGCCTCGTAGGCGGCGCGGATGCCGCGCGGCTGGTCGATCGACACCTGTTCCGTGATCGACAGATGCATCGACAGGTGCAGGAACGGATTCGGCTTGCCGCCTTCGACGGAATAGTCGCGCGCCACCGCCGCATCGGCATCCGTCAGCTCGTCGTGGTATTCGGGATGCTGTTCGATCCAGTCGGCGGCGATGGCGTCCATCGGGGTCAGGATCTCGCCGGCGCGGCGCTTGCGCAAGGCTTCGCAAAAGAAGCGGCGGACGTCGTTGGAGGAGGGGGTGAACATGGGGGAACCGTCGGAAAACCAGGAGGAAGAGCGTCATTGTAGCGCGATGGCGCACACCCTGCCGGCGCGGTCACGGTGCCGGCTTGCGTGCGGCCGCGGGCGTGCAGTTCGCACGCAGCGTGTCCTTGAGCGCACTCGCTTCGGCCGCGTCGCCGCGCGCGGCATGCCACTCCGCCATGTACGTCTGGGCCATGCACGTGCGCGCATGCGCGAGCTTCGCGTCCTTGCCGGCTTCTTCCAGCAGGCGCGCCGCGTTGGTCTTGCCGAGGTAGAAGTCGGCGATCGGCGCGGGCCAGTCGTCTTCCTTCTGCTGTTTCAGTGCCGCTTCCAGTTCGGTCTTCGCCAGGTCCGCCTCGCCGTGGCGCACGCGGGCGATGTACAGCCACAGCGGGCCGAGACGGTCGGCCGGCAGCAGGTCGAGCGCATGGCGCAGTTGCGGGATCGCCGTGTCCAGCTGCCCGGCCAGCATCTGCCGGCGGCCGCGCAGCAGGCTGGCGTTCGGTTGGCCCCCAGTAGCTGCCATGTCGAGCCAGACGCCGGCCTGGAGCGGATCACGGGGTACGCCGCGGCCGGTGTTGTAGATCTGGGCCAGCGCGTACTGGGCGTCCGCATTGCCGGCGTCGGCCTCGGCGCGCATCCAGGGTTCCAGTCCCGTGCCGCGCGTGAACACGTCGCCGCCCAGGTAGGCGATGTACAGTTTTTCCTGGCTCATCGCGAACAGCACGCGGTGGGTGCGCAGGAAGTCCTGGCCGAGGTACACGTCGGCCGTGCGCGAGCCCTGCGAATCGATGACGCCCAGTTCGACGTTGCTGATGGTCTCCTGGCCGATCTGCATGCTCTTGACCGGCGCGATCCAGTGCGGCGCGCGGTCGGAGCCGATCCCGCCGGCGTCGCCCATGCGGACCGCGCCCGGGCCATTGACGTCGATGCCGGCCTTTTTGGCGGCGTCCAGCATCATGAAGCTGCGGTGCGCGCCGGAGTCGATCAGCGCGTCCATCTCCTTGCCGTTCACGACGACCGTGAAATGCGGATTCGGGCTGCGGCTGAAGTTGCGCCCGAACGGCAGCACGACGGTGTCTTCCTTCCACAGGAGCAGCTCCGTCTTGCGGCATTCGAGCGGTCGGTAGAATTTCATCCGCTTTGCGCGCAGGTCGAGTTCCAGGTCGGTCTGCAGCAGGAACGGGGCGCCGACGATGGCGTCGAAGCTCGGTGTGAACGTGGTGCTGCCGATCACGGTCAGTTCGGGACGGCGGCCGGCGTGCGCCGGACCGATGGCGAAATCCTTCAGCCGCACCCCGTACAGGCGCGAGAGGCCCCCGAGGCCTTCCACGTAACGCCCCGTCATGGACAGGTTCAGGTCGCGCCGGGTCGCGGCGTTCATCGTCATGTGGGTCTGGTCGGAGCCGGTGTCGATCAGCATCGTGGCCGGGGTGTCGTTGATCGTGCCGTCGACCGCGGGCGCCAGGCCCTGGCCGACGTAGCGGATGGGCAGGCTGGCCACTTCCACGTAAGTGCATTTGGGCGGGGTGTCCTCGGCGTGGACACGTGCGGACGAGCACAGCGCGGCCAGCACGAGGGGCAGGGCACGGAAAATCGGCAAAGTCGGCATCATCATGGCGATGATTCTACTTCGCAATTTTGCAAAAATTACATTACCAAAATGTAAAAAAGGCAAAGGCAACCGCTTGCACGGCTGCTGTGCCTTTGTTGTGTTGCTTCCGGGCTACTTGCGCAGATCGTTCCCGCAGGTCATTCCTTCCTTGTCACACCCTGTTGCGCCAACACCATCTTGGAGCTGCCGGCCGCGTCGGCGATGGCCTTGCTGGCTGCCGCCACCGCCTTGCTGGCATTGGCGCCACTCGCCACGGCCTTGTTACCGCCATTGCCGTTGCCATTGCCCCCCTGGGCGCGCCGCTCGTGCGGCTGGCGCAGGTAGCGCGAGCTGTGGCGGCGTTCGCCGTTCGCGGGCCACGTGATGAAACGCGACAGTTCCTGCAAGGCGCGCTGGTACACGTCGCGCTTGAATTCGATGACCACGTCCAGCGGGACCCAGTAATCGTGCCAGCGCCAGGCATCGAACTCGGGATGGTCGGTCAGGCGCAGGTTGACGTCGTTGTCGCGTGCCACCATGCGCAGCAGGAACCAGATCTGCTTCTGGCCGCGGTAGTGACCGCGCACTTCGCGCTTGATGAAGTGATCGGGCACTTCATAGCGCAGCCAGTCGCGGGTCCGGCCCACGATCTTGACGTGCTCCTGACGCAGGCCGATTTCTTCCTCGAGCTCGCGGTACATCGCCTGTTCCGGCGTCTCGCCGTATTTGATACCCCCTTGCGGAAATTGCCAAGAATGCTCACGCACCCGCTTGCCCCACCACACTTCGTTGTTGGCGTTCAGCAGGATGATGCCGACGTTGGGGCGAAACCCTTCACGATCGAGCATAATTCACCTCGAAACTTTCTGCCGGCTGATCCCTCTTACTTACGTTTTTACCTAGCAATCCAGATACGTCTGTCGCGCAACCTGCACAGGAACAACAGCATGCACCACGTGTTTCGGATCCATTTGTATAAAGATTGGATGCATCAGCCAGCTAATCCTTTAAAATTAGGTCGATTATAACCCTCTCTTTTTAAAAAGAATTCACCGATATGCGCGCCTCACGATTTTTTATTTCAACGCTCAAAGAAGCGCCCTCCGACGCCGAGATCGTCAGCCATAAACTGATGATGCGCGCCGGGATGATCAAGCGACTCGGCTCCGGCATCTACACGTACATGCCGCTGGGCCTGCGTGTCATTCGCAAGGTCGAGGGCATCATCCGCGAAGAGATGAACAAGGCGGGCGCGATCGAACTCCTGATGCCGCTGGTGCAGCCGGCCGAGCTGTGGCAGGAGACGGGCCGCTGGGACAAGATGGGACCGGAACTGCTGCGCCTCAAGGATCGCCACGGCCGCGACTTCGCGCTGCAGCCGACGTCGGAAGAAGTCGTGACCGACGTCGTGCGCACCGAAGTCAAGTCGTACCGCCAGCTGCCGTTGAACTTTTATCACATCCAGACCAAGTTCCGCGACGAGCGCCGTCCCCGCTTCGGCCTGATGCGCGGCCGCGAGTTCACGATGAAGGACGCCTATTCCTTCGACCGTGACGTCGAAGGCATGCAGAAGTCCTACGAGACGATGTTCAACGCCTACGTCAGCATCTTCAACCGCTTCGGCCTGAAGTTCCGCGCGGTGGCGGCCGACAACGGCGCCATCGGCGGCACGGGCTCGCACGAATTCCACGTCATCGCCAGCACCGG
This sequence comes from Massilia sp. CT11-108, assembly GCF_047302915.1. Lineage (NCBI taxonomy): Bacteria > Pseudomonadati > Pseudomonadota > Betaproteobacteria > Burkholderiales > Oxalobacteraceae > Massilia > Massilia sp. CT11-108. The sequence continues at coordinate 13,334 of NZ_JBKYMO010000085.1, forward strand.
CGAGGACGCGCTGGTCTACTGCCCGAACTCGGACTTCGCGGCCAACATGGAAGCGGCCGAGGCGCTGCCGCTGATCGCCCAGCGCGGCGCCGCGACGCAGCCGCTGACGAAGGTTTCCACGCCGAAGACGACCAAGTGCGAAGACGTTGCGAAACTGCTCGGCATCGGCCTGGACCAGACCGTGAAATCGATCGCGCTGACGGTCGAGAAGGACGTCGACGGCAGGCAGGTCAGGGAAAACTGGCTGCTGCTGCTGCGCGGCGACCATGAACTGAACGAAGTCAAGGTCACGAAAGTGCCGGGCCTGAAGGACTTCCGCTTCGCCAGCGAAGCCGAGATCCAGGAAGCCTACGGCACCGTGCCGGGCTACCTCGGCCCCGTCGGTACGAAGCAGCCGGTCAACATCGTGGCCGACCGCACCGTCGCCAACATGGCCGATTTCGTGTGCGGCGCGAACGAAGCCGAATACCACCTGACCGGCGCCAACTGGGGCCGCGACGTGGCCGAACCGCTCGTCGCCGACCTGCGCAACGTCGTCGAAGGCGATGCGTCGCCGGACGGTAAGGGCACGCTCGCGATCGAGCGCGGCATCGAAGTGGGCCACGTGTTCCAGCTGGGTACCGCGTACTCCGCCGCGATGAACTGCGTCTACCTGGACGAGAAGGGCCAGCCGGCCCCGATGCAGATGGGTTGCTACGGCATCGGCGTGACCCGCATCCTGGGCGCCGCCATCGAACAGAACTTCGACGACAAGGGCATCATCTGGCCGGACGCCATCGCGCCGTTCGAACTGGTGCTGTGCCCGATGGGCTATGACCGCAGCGATCTGGTGAAGCTTGAGACCGATCGCCTGTATGCCGAGCTGCAGGCGGCCGGCGTGGACGTCATCGTCGACGACCGCGGCTTGCGTCCGGGCGCCATGTTCGCCGACTGGGAACTGGTCGGCGTGCCGCACCGCGTCGTGATCGGCGAGCGCGGCCTCAAGGAAGGCAACCTGGAATACCAGGGCCGCCGCGAGCTTGACGCGACCGCCGTCCCGGCTGCGGACATGGTCGGCTTCATCAAGGGCAAGCTGGGCAAGTGATGGCACGACGGTTGATAGTCCGGGCAGCAGCCCGGCTCGGCCCGGTCTTGCTCGCCGCTGCACTGATGAGCAGCGGCGCGGCGCAGGCTGGCAACCAGAAGGAAGAAGCGCTCGCCGATTCGGTCCGGCTGGCGCTCGAAAATGCCATCCGCGACGGCCGGCCGCCCAAGCCGGCCTTCCGCGACGAGGTCGCGCGCGTGCGCTATCAACAATGGTTCGACGCGATGTCGGCGCGCCTCAAGCGCCGCCTGCCGGACGACCAGACGCGCACGGAATTCCTCGAAATCGCGTGGTACGAAGCGACGCGCGCGGGCCTCGATCCGGGGCTCGTGCTGGGCCTGATCCAGGTCGAATCGGCGTACCGCAAGTACGCCGTGTCGATGGTCGGCGCGCGCGGCTACATGCAGGTGATGCCGTTCTGGACGAAGGTGATCGGCGATTCGAACCGCCGCGCGCTGTTCGACATGCAGACGAATTTGCGCTATGGCTGCTCGATCCTGCGCATGTACATCGACATGGAAGGGGGCAACCTGTACCTCGCCCTCGGCCGCTACAACGGCAGCCGCGGCAAGCCCGAGTATCCGAATGCGGTGCTGGCGGCGTGGAAGAACTGGGAGTTCAAGCAGGACGTGATGGTGTCCAGCCGCTGATTTTTCTCAGCCTACGCCCGAATCTCCTCGACCAGCTGCTGCGCGTGGCGCGGCAACCCCTCGAAGCTGCGCATGCACAGCGACAGCTGGCGCACCGCCCACGCATCGGCCAGCTCCAGCACGGCGAGGTCCATCGTGCGCGCGCAGCGCCGCGCGGCCGGTTCGGACACCAGGCCGATCCCGACCCCGCTCTCCACCATCCGGCACACGGCGTCGAAGCTGCGCAGGCGCACGCGCGCGCGCAAGGTGCGGCCCGCGCGTTCGGCCAGCTGCGTCAGATAGCGGAACAGGGCGCTGTCGCCCGTCAGCGTGACGTGGTCGAAATCGACGAGCCGCGCGAACGTCACTGCTTGCCCCTCCTGCGTGACGAGCGTGCGCGCCATGGCCGGCTGCGCGACCGCGACGATGCGGTCGGTGCAGAACGGGAAGGTCTCGAGGCCGGACAGGTCGACCGTGTCGGCCACGATGCCGAGGTCCGCGCCGCCTTCGCGCACCGCGCGCGCGATGTCGCTGGAGGTGCGTTCTTCCAGGTCGATGTCGACGTCCGGATGGCGTGCCATGAAACCGGCCAGCCGCTCCGGCAGGTACTCCGACAGCGCCGCCGTATTGCACAGCAGCCGGATCTGGCCCTTGAGGCCCGCCGCATGCTCGCCCAGTTCCGCGCGCAGGCGCGCCAGTTGCTGGAACACGAGACGCGCGTGGCGCTGCAGGGCGAGGCCCGCGGCCGTCGGCTGCAC
>NZ_JBKYMO010000086.1:0-15792 GCF_047302915.1 Massilia sp. CT11-108
CGCCCGCGCCAGCAGCGGGCGCTTGACGGGCGCCGGCAGGCCGCGGTCGACGAGGCCTGCCCATTTCACGCTCAGCTGTTCGCAGGTGGCACGCAGCACCGGATCGGCATCCGGCAGGCGCGCCAGCGCATTCAGGTGGCGCTCGATCACCGAGGCCAGTTTCACGCACGGCCCGTCGCCGCTCGCGCGGTCGCAGGCATCCGCATTGTTCACGGTGTATTGCGACATCAGGTGCAGCAGCGCCGCCACGAGCAGTTCGTGGCGCGTGGTGCGCCGCCCGTCCGGCGTGTTCAGTTCGTCCAGCAGATCGTCGTCCATAAAGCCTCCTCGCATAAATGAGAATGATTCTCGTTTAGATTATGGATCGGGACGAAGATGAACGCAAGCGCAATCTGCTCATTGCCGGACCAGCGCCATGAACCCGGCCGCAACCAGGACCATGCCACCGGCCGAGCCGTCGATCACCCGGCGCCGGGTGTCGCTCAGGCGGCGCTGTCCTGCCCGGCCCAGCGCAAGGGACAGCGAGGCGTACACGACCGCGCACCAGAACATGAAGGCCGCCGACAGGACGACCGCCTGCAGCGTCGTGTTGCCGCCGTGCCGGTCCATGAACTGGGGCAGGATGGCCACGTACACCATCATTCCCTTCGGATTGAGCAGGGACGTAAGAAAACCCTTGGCGAGCTGGTTCGTTACCCGCCCCTTCGGTACGACGAGCTCGCCGGAACGCAGCGCCGCCCGGATCATCTTCGAGGCCAGGTAGACCAGGTATGTGATACCGGCCCAGCGGATCACCTCGAACAGGACGGGTGACGCCACCACCACGGCCGCGAGGCCGAGCGCGACGAGAAAGGAATGGACGCAGTAGCCGAGCAGCACGCCCGTCGTGGCGCGCAGTCCGGCCGGTGTGCCGCCGGACATCGCTTGCGACGCAATGAACAGGATGTCCGGACCGGGCGTGCACACGAGCGGCAGGACGGTCGCGGAAAACAGCAGGAGGGTATGTGTATTCATGACGACAGCGTACTGCGCCGCGCCAGAAATGTGCTTCCAGAGTCTTGTCAAAAGTCGCCCATATCAGGCAACATCTTTCTCATGGATGATTACGATCGAAAGATTCTTGCGGAACTACAGAAAGACGGACGGCTTTCTCTCACCGACCTGGCGGAACGCATCGGCCTGAGCCTGTCGCCGTGCCACCGGCGCGTGCGCGCACTGGAAGAGACGGGGATCATCGCCGACTACCGGGCGACGATCGATCCGGCGGCCGTCGGACTGAATTTCTCGGCCATCGTGTTCGTCACCTTGCGCGCCACCGACCGGGAGAGCGTACGTGCCTTCGAAGAACGCGTGCCCGGTGTTCCCGAAATCATCCACGCGCAGCGCCTGTTCGGCGATCCGGACTACATCCTGAACGTCATCACGACGGACCTGGCGGCGTACCAGAAACTGTGGGACGACAGCCTGTCGACGTTGCCGAACGTGTTGCGGCTGACGTCGACGCTCGTGATGAAGAGCGTCGTGCAGGGGCGGCCCCTGCCGCTGTGATCAGAGGCGCTTCAAAGGCGAGTCTCGCGCGCGGCGCGCAAAAATTCGTCCAGCACCGGCGTGCAGTCGAGCAGGTCGCCGCCCGTGGCGCGGTGGAATTCCGGATGCCATTGCAGGCCCATCACGAATGGCGCACGCTGGTAGCGGATCGCTTCGATGACGCCGTCCGGCTCGGACATCGCCTCCACGTGGATATCGCGGCCCAGGTCCTTGACGGCCTGGTGGTGGATCGAGTTCACGACGGCGCGCTCGTGCTGGGGAAACATCTTGCGCAGCGACGATCCATGCGGAAACACGATGGCGTGCCGGTGCGCGTCGTAGATGTCGTGCACGTGCGGCAGGGCGCCGGGCACATTCGAGACGATGTCCTGGTGCAAAGTGCCGCCGAACGCGACGTTGATCAGCTGGCAACCGCGGCAGATGCCCAGCACAGGCTTGCCCGCGTCGACGAATTCGTGCAGCAGTTCCAGTTCATACACGTCGCGCGCGCGGTCGCCGTTCCATTCGGGCCGCGTCGGCGTTTCGGAATACGTCATCGGCGACACGTCCGCCCCGCCCTGCAGCACGAGGCCGTCCAGGTGGCGCGCGTAATGACGCATCGTGATGTTGCTGGGGTGCAGCAGCCCGTTCGTATTGACGGTCGGGACCATGAACACGAGCACGTCGCGCGACATCACCCATTGCGCGATCGATTCCTCAAGGTATTGCAAGTTCTTGCTGCGCAGGCCTTTCGCGCCCTCTTCCGGATGGAAGATGCGGGCGGAGACGCCAATGCGCAGCGTGCGCCGCATGAAGTCGCGGTTGAACTTGTCGGTCAGCGCACGCCAGCGCGAGCGCAATACGCGGCCGGCCAGGTTCAGCGGCGTGTCGTCGGTACGGAGGTAGCGCGACGCATTGCCGCCCGCCCGCCGGTCCGGCACCCTCGGCGGCGGTCCGGCGTCCGCTGGTTCATTAGCGTGCTTGTCATTGTCCTCAGCCATGATCTCAATATATCCTTGCGACGGTCGCGCACGATTCGTTTTAAAAAAAATATCGTTTTAGTAATGAAATCTCCGCACCCACCCGCATATGCACAGGATGCCGGGATGCAGCCGACTTGGCAATCCGTGCAACGAACACTTGCAAACTTGCGCTTAACAGGCAAAAATACTGTATTTTCATACAGTTGTTTTGGCCGCACGCCGCGTCCCGTCCTGTAGAACCCACCGCGTGAAGTCGCTTATTTTCCGCGCGACAAGATAGAATGCGCAGCATTCGAATGATTGAAGATCAAGCATGGCCACCAAGAAACCCGCACCCGATTACAGCGAATCATCCATCCGCGTCCTGAAAGGATTGGAGCCCGTCAAGCAGCGTCCGGGCATGTACACACGCACCGAGAATCCGCTGCACATTATCCAGGAAGTGATCGACAACGCCTCGGACGAGGCGCTGGGCGGCCACTGCAAGAACATCGACGTGACGATGAACGCGGACGGTTCCATCACCGTCGAGGACGACGGCCGCGGCATCCCGGTCGGCCTGCATCCGGAAGAAGGCGTCTCGACCGTCGAGATCGTGTTCACCCGCCTGCACGCCGGCGGCAAGTTCGACAAGGGCTCCGGTGGCGCCTATGCGTTCTCGGGCGGCCTGCACGGCGTCGGCGTGTCCGTCACGAACGCACTGTCGAAGCGCCTGGAAATCACGGTGTGGCGCAAGGACGACGACGGCAACGGCGTGCACAAGCTCGTGTTCGCCGACGGCGACGTCATCGAGCCGCTGACCTCCGAACCGTTCGAGCGCGGCGGCAAGAAGAACGGCACGCGCGTCACCGCCTGGCCGGACGGTAAATACTTCGATTCGCCGAACATCCCGATGACCGAGCTGCAGCGCCTGCTGCGCTCGAAAGCCGTGCTGCTGCCGGGCGTGACCGTCACGCTGACGAACGCCAAGACCGGCGACAAGCAGACCTGGCGCTACGACGAAGGCCTGCGCGGCTACCTGACGGAAGCGCTGGCGCAGACGGCCGGCGGCGGCCAGACCGTGATCCCGTTGTTCGAAGGCGCGCAGTACGCCGCCGCCGGCGATGAAGGCTTTGCCGAGGGCGAAGGCGCGGCGTGGGTCGTGGCCTGGACCGAGGAAGGTTCGGTGGTACGCGAATCCTATGTCAACCTGATCCCGACGGTCAGCGGCGGCACGCACGAGTCCGGCCTGCGCGACGGCCTGTTCGGCGCCGTGAAGGGCTTCGTCGAGATGCACTCGCTGCTGCCGAAGGGCGTCAAGCTGCTGCCGGAAGACGTGTTCGCACGCGTCTCGTTCGTGCTGTCCGCGAAAGTGCTGGACCCGCAATTCCAGGGCCAGACGAAGGAACGCCTGAACTCGCGCGACGCGGTGAAACTCGTGTCGTCGTTCACCAAGCCGCCGCTCGAACTGTGGCTGAACCAGCACGTCGAATACGGCCGCAAGCTGGCGGAACTCGTCATCAAGCAGGCGCAATCGCGTCTCCGTTCGCTGCAAAAAGTCGAGAAGAAGAAGTCGTCCGGCGTGGCCGTTTTGCCGGGCAAGCTGACCGACTGCGAATCGACGGACATCACCCGCAACGAGCTGTTCCTCGTCGAGGGCGATTCGGCGGGCGGTTCCGCCAAGATGGGGCGCGACAAGGAATTCCAGGCGATCCTGCCGTTGCGCGGCAAGGTGCTGAACACGTGGGAAACGGACCGCGACCGCCTGTTCGCCAACAACGAGATCCACGACATCGCGGTGGCGATCGGCGTCGATCCGCACGGCCCGGACGACAGCCCGGACCTGTCCGGCCTGCGCTACGGGAAGATCTGCATCCTCTCCGATGCGGACGTCGACGGCTCGCACATCCAGGTCCTGCTGCTGACCCTCTTCTTCAAGCACTTCCCTGCCCTCTTCAGGAACGGCCACGTATGCGTCGCGCGCCCGCCGCTGTACCGCGTGGACGTGCCGGCGCGCGGCAAGAAGCCGATCCAGAAACTGTACGCGCTGGACGACGGCGAACTGCTCGCCATCGAGGACAAGCTGAAAAAAGAAGGCCTGAAGGAAGGCGTGTGGAGCATCTCCCGCTTCAAGGGCCTGGGCGAGATGAACGCCGAGCAGCTGTGGGAAACGACGATGAACCCGGACACCCGCCGCCTGCTGCCGGTGGCCTTCGGCGACTACGGCCTGGCCGAATCGTCGGCGCGCTTCAACATGCTGATGGGTAAAGGCGAAGCTGCCGCCCGTCGCGCGTGGCTGGAAGAGCACGGGAACGAGACGGAAGCCGACATCTGACAGCCGCCGAATACGAAACATAGAAAATCATGACCCAAGCAAGCCTTTTCGAACAAACCACTCCCCCCGGCGGCGGCGGCGGCGATGACGCCGAGACGCTGACCCTCTCGACTTTCGCCGAGCGCGCGTACCTGGACTATGCCGTCTCGGTCGTGAAAGGCCGCGCGCTGCCGGACGTCTCGGACGGCCAGAAGCCCGTCCAGCGCCGCATCCTGTACTCGATGAACGAACTGGGTCTCGGCCCGACCGCGAAGCCGCGCAAGTCCGCGACCGTCGTCGGCGACGTGCTCGGTAAGCTGCACCCGCACGGCGACCAGTCGGTGTACGACGCCCTCGTGCGCATGGCCCAGGATTTCTCCCTGCGCTATCCGCTGATCGACGGCCAGGGCAACTTCGGCTCGCGCGACGGCGACGGCGCCGCCGCGATGCGTTACACGGAAGCCCGTCTGACGCCCGTCTCGCGCCTGCTGCTCGACGAAATCGACATGGGCACCGTCGACTTCCAGCCGAACTACGACGGTTCCAGCGAGGAACCGCGCACGCTGCCAGCGCGCCTGCCGATGCTGCTGCTGAACGGCGCGTCCGGCATCGCGGTCGGCATGGCCACCGAGATCCCGTCGCACAACCTGCGTGAAGTGGCTTCCGCCGCCGTCGCGATGATCCGCAATCCGAAGATCACGCACGCCGAGCTGATGACCCTCATGCCCGGTCCGGACTATCCGGGCGGCGGCCAGATCATCACGCCGGCGTCAAGCATCGCCGACATGTACGCATCGGGCCGTGGCTCGATGAAGGTGCGCGCGCGCTGGAAGATCGAGGAACTGGCGCGCGGCCAGTGGCAGGCCGTCGTCACGGAACTGCCGCCGGGCGTGTCGTCGCAGCGCGTGCTGGAAGAGATCGAGGAACTCACGAACCCGAAGATCAAGGTCGGCAAGAAGACCCTGCTGCCCGAGCAGCTCACGCTGAAGCAGACGATCCTCGGCGCGCTGGACGCCGTGCGCGACGAATCCGGCCGCGAAGCGCCGGTACGCCTCGTGTTCGAGCCGAAGTCGAAGAACCAGGACCAGACCGAATTCATGCTGATGCTGCTGGCGCACACGTCGCTGGAAACGTCGGCACCGATCAACCTTGTGATGATCGGCGGCGACGGCCGTCCGCGCCAGAAGGGTCTCACCGAGATCCTGCAGGAATGGATCGAGTACCGCTTCGTCACGGTCCGCCGCCGCACGGAATTCAGGCTGGGCAAGGTCAACGACCGCATCCACATCCTGGAAGGCCGCGAAACCGTCCTGCTGAACATCGACGAGGTCATCCACATCATCCGCAATTCGGACGAGCCGAAGGCCGCGCTGATCGAGCGTTTCCGCCTGTCGGAACGCCAGGCCGAGGACATCCTCGAGATCCGCCTGCGCCAGCTGGCGCGCCTGGAAGCGATCAAGATCCAGCAGGAGCTCGCCGAGCTGCGCGGCGAAAAGGAAAAGCTGGAAGACATCCTCGATAACCCGAACTCGATGAAGCGCCTGATCATCCGCGAGATCGAGGCGGACTCGAAACAGTACGGCGACGACCGCCGCACGCTGATCGAGGAAGCGCAGAAGGCCGTGGCCGAGCAGAAGATCATCGACGAGCCGGTGACCGTCATCGTGTCCGAAAAGGGCTGGGTGCGCGCGCGTACCGGCGTCGGCCACGATCCGGCCCAGTTCACGTTCAAGGCGGGCGACTCGCTGTACGGCGCGTTCGAATGCCGCACGGTCGACACGCTGCTGTGCGTCGGCGACAACGGCAAGGTGTATTCCGTGCCCGTGGCCGCCCTGCCCGGCGCGCGCGGCGACGGCGTGCCCATCACGACGCTCGTCGACCTGTCGGGCGGCGGACGCATCCTGTACTACTACGTGGGGCCGGCCGAGACGCGCCTGCTGCTCGCGACGACGACCGGCTTCGGTTTCATCACGAAAGCCGGCGACATGATCACGCGCCTGAAAGGTGGTAAATCGTTTATCACGCTGGACGACGGCGCCGTGCCGCTGGCGCCGCGCGTCGTATCGGACAATGCGGGCGCCATCGCCTGCCTGTCCGAGAAGGGCCGCGTGCTGGTGTTCGGCATCGACGAAATGAAGGTGCTGCAGAACGGCGGGCGCGGCGTGATCCTGATGGGCCTGGAGCCGAAGGAAAAGCTGCTGGCCGTGCAGCCGATCAGCCAGAAAGGCCTGAACGTGGTCGGCACCTGGGCCGGCGACAAGCCGCGCACGGTGGAGTTGTTCGCGTCCGGCCTGGAGCCGCACTTCGGCAAGCGGGCCAACAAGGGCAAGCCGTTGTCGGCCAAGCTGAAGGCGAAAGACCTCGCGATGCGCCAGACGGACGGCGGTTGAGGATAAAAAAAAACGGACCCGCGGGTCCGTTTTTTCATGGGCGCACCAGATTACTTGGCGGCGTCCTTGTGTGCCTCGGCGGTGGCTTCGGCACGCTTCTCATTGGCCTTGGCGTGGGCCTTGGCTTTATCGGCGTTGGCGTCCACGATCTTCTTCTGGGCCTTTTCGTCGGCCTTGATCATGGTCTTCTGGGCGTCGTAATTGGCTTCGGCCGTCTTTTCCTCGGCCTTGGCAGCAGCCTTGGCCTTGTCTTCCGGATCAGCCTTGGCGACCTTCTCGTGAGCCTTGGCAACCTTCTTCTCGGCCTTGTCGTGGGCCTTGGCCTTCTTCTCGTTGGCCTGGCCGACGGCCTTGTCGATCTTCTCGTCCTGCTTCGACATCTCCTTGGCTTCCTTCTCGTTGGCCTTGGCGATCTTCTTGTCGGCATCCGCATTGCCGGTCGAGGTCGTACCAGCCGTGCCGCTCTGGCCCATGGTGGTGTCGGTGGTGGTCGTGACCGGGGTCGCCGGTGCGGTCGTGGTCTGGGCGTAGACCGAGGTAGCGAACAGGCCGGCGATCAGGGTGGCGAGCAGTTTATTCATCGTAGTTCTCCTGAAGATTATGGTGGGGCGCGCCGTAACGCGCCGATATGTTTTTGTTAAGTCAGGGCTTCAGAATATGCTTGGGACAACTTTCGCTCTGTTCGCCAGCGCACGCAGTACATACTGGTCATCATCCAATTTGTGACAAGATTTTTCAGCGCTCGGCCGCCTTCTCGGCACCCTTGCGTTTCGATTCAGCATGTTTTTTCTTGCTTGCCTTCACAGCCGCTTCCGTTTTCATGCGGCTGCCCGGCGGCTCTTTCACGGCCCTTGCATTCGCCTTCATGACTTCGCTTTCGGCCTTCGTGCCGGCCTTGCCGCGCCCGCCGGTAGCGGCCGCATCGGTGTCGGTGTTGTTGGGTGCCGTCGTGTTGGTGGCCTGGGCATTGACGCTGTCGGCCTTGGCCGGCGCGGGATTGATGACGGCCGTGCTCTTGCCGACGACCTGGCCGGCACTGTTGACGCCGGCGGCCTGGCGGCCCGTGGCGCCATGTGCGGAACCGGTGTTCGCCGTGCCGTCCGTGCGCAGGCCCGTGCCGGACACGCCGGCGGCCGTGGTGTTGTGGCCGGAGACGGCCTGGCCGATCGGCGCCGTATTGGCCGTGGTCTGGGCCCAGGCCGACGACGCCAGCAGGGCACACACGAGGGTGGGGAGGAATTTGTTCATGATGATCCCGTTTCGTAGGTGAGTAGTCGAAACGAGGATAGGTGCGCCGCCCGGGTGACTCTGTTCGGCAGCGCACCCGCCGGTGCTACTTTTTGGCAGGCCGGCCCGCGTACAGGTCGATGATGTCGCTGATGCCGTCCTGGCAGACGGGGCAGAACTCGCCGCTGCGGTCGAACATGATGCATTGCATGGCCGGACGGTAATAGCCGGTCGCTTCGTAGTTCGCGCCCTCGAACGCGCCGATCGCCTTGCGGTACCTGGCCTGCGCAAACAGGGCGTTCGAGTGCGCCAGGTCTTCGCGGAACAGCGCGTTCATCTCCGACTCCGGCCGGTTGGCCGCCCGCAGCGCGGCCCGCTTTTTCTGGTACTCGCGCGAATACGCTTCGTACTCGGCCTTGGGCCACGGCGTCGGCAACGGCGTGCCGGCCTGCACGTATTGCTTCCACTTCAGGCGGGCCGGATCGCGCAACGCCGTCACGTTCGGCTCCCATGGCTCCATGCGCGCGCCGCTGGACTGGTACGCGACGGGCGACGTGTAGTACTCGTCGGCCAGCCCGGCGAAGTGGTGGCCGAACTCGTGCACGAACAGATAGTCCGCCCAGTCGTTGCTCGCGGCCGCCGTGCTGAACTGGCCGAAGATGCCGCCACCGCCATACGTGTCGTTGTTGACGAGGATCTCGATGAATTCGTACGGTGCGTACTGCGCGATGTCGCGCAGCGCACGGTTGTCCAGCGTGAGCACATAGCGTTCGCTGCCGAAGATGTCGTAGCGCGTGCCCAGCGCGGACGCGTGATGCACGCCCGTCGACGGCCGCGACACGCCCGATTCCCGCGTCGGCACGGCCAGCGCCCACACGTTGAAATCGTTCGCGCGCTCCCTGAACGGCGACACCTCGAACAAATGCTGCGCGAGGCGGCGTACCGCGGCTTCGAACTTCGGCATCTCGGCCTGCGTATAACCGTCGCCCAGCACGAGCAGGTCGACCTTGCACGGCGACGGTCCGCTCACGCGGATCGGAATCGGCTTGGCCGGCGCCGGCCCCTGCGCGCGCACGACGTCCTGCGCATCCGTGTCGACATCGACGCTCCACGCGACGGAGAACTGGTTGCGCTCGTCGCGCTTCAGGATGCGCACGCGCACGGGGCGGTCGGGCTTCGGAAAGCGCACGGACTCATGGAACCCGCGGCTGAGTTTATTGGCCTCTTCCGTCGTCTTCCACTCGCCGAACACGGTGGAAAAGTCGCGCGAATACAGCAAGTCTCCCGTCTTCGCATCGGCCACCTCGACGCGGTTGTTGCCGCGGTTGGTGTCGTCGAACGGCCGCGACATGTCGCCCGGCCACGGCAGCGGTTCGATCAGCACGCGCTCGATGGCGTACTGTTCGGACAGCGCATTGCCGCTGTGAATGTAGTCGACGCGCACGGTGGCGGGCTGGGCGGCGAGGGCCAGTGCGGGGAGGGCGCAGGCGGCCAGCAGAGGTAACAGCGATCGAATCATGTGCGCTCCGTCGTCAGTTTGGCAGGCTCTTCAGCAAGCCCTAAAACTTGCAATCTAGCGCAGGTTTGGCTTTCTGACAATCAACGATCAAGCTGCCTGGACCAACTCGAAGCCTTCGTCTATCCAGCCCGTGATTCCGCCGATCATCAACTTGACGGGCCGCCCCAGCTTCGCCAGCCGGTACGCGGCGCGGTGCGCGCCATTGCAATGGGGGCCGGCGCAATAGACGACGAACAAGGTGTCCAGCGGATAATCGCGCAGCTTCGCTTCAACAATTTTCCCGTGTGGCATGTTAATCGCCTGCGGCACATGGCCCCGCGCGTACAGCTCAGGGCTGCGCACGTCGAACAGGACGAAATCCTGCGTGCCGCTGGCGATCGCGTCGTGCACGTCCCAGCAGTCCGTCTCGAATTCGAATGCGGTACCGAAGTGGTCCATGGCGCGGTCGCCGGATGCGGCTGGGATGGCGGATACGGATGAAGTCATGGGTCTCTCCTGTGGTTGAGACGCTAGTGTCGCAGCGCCGGCGCGCTGGCGGCAGTGCCTTGCGCGACAGAAATTGGTAACATCGCGCCATGTCCCATCACGTCTCCATCATCGCCTACGACAGCCTGTGCACCTTCGAATTCGCCTGCGCCATCGAGCTGTTCGCCCTGGAGCGTCCGGAGCTGGGCGTGCATTGGTACAGCCATACGGTGTGCGCCATCGAGCCCGGTCCACTGCGCGCCAGGGGTGGCCTGACGGTGCAGGTGCCGCACGGCCTCGACGCCCTCGCGCACGCGGACACGATCGTCATTCCCGGCTGGCGCGACCTGGCGGACGTGCCGCCGCCCGCCCTCGTCGACGCGTTGCGCGCCGCGCATGCACGGGGTGCGCGCATCTGCTCGATCTGCACGGGCGCGTACGTGCTCGCCTATGCCGGCCTGCTCGACGGCCGCGTGGCGACCACGCACTGGCACTACCTTGACGACATGCGCACCCGCTTCCCCGACATCGAGATCGATACGGACGCGCTGTATGTCGACGCCGGGCGCATCGTCACGTCAGCCGGTTCCGCGGCCGGCCTCGACATGCTGCTGCACCTCGTGCGCACCGACTTCGGGGCCGAGGTCGCCAACCTTGTCGCGCAACGCCTCGTGATCCCGGCGCACCGCGACGGCGACCAGGTGCAGCGCGTCGCGCGTCCGGTGCCCGACGCCGGCGTGGACACCATCGCCCGCCTGATGGACCGCGTGCGCGAAACCATCCGGGCCGAGCATACGGTGGCGTCGATGGCGGCCGAGGCGCGCCTGGGGACGCGCACCTTCCAGCGCCGCTTCAAGGAGAGAACGGGCCTCGCGCCGCTCGGCTGGCTCGTGCGCGAGCGGGTCGCACTCGCCGCGCAGCTGCTGGAATCACGGCCACAACTCGCCATCGATGCGATCGCGGACCTGGCCGGGCTCGGCTCGGCCGAATCGCTGCGCCGGCATTTCCGCGCGCACGGGCTGGCATCGCCCGGACGCTACCGCAAGCGCCCGTCTGGCCAGGTTACTTGTACTGGTACAGCGGACGGCGGATGAGGATCGGCCGGATGTCCAGCCGCACGTTATAGATCGAATAGGATTCCATCGACGACGACTGGTAGCCGACGCTGTCGTCCGTACGTGTAAAACGGAATTCGAAGCCGAGGTCGGGCTGGACGCCGTTCGGGCTGCCGAGCGTGATGCCGATCGCGTCCGGCTGGTCGCTGTCGATCAGCTTGCTCATCAGGTCGACAACGGTGCTGTTGCCGAGGATATCGGCGGTGAACAGCGGTTCGCGGTAGTACGGCCGCGACGGGTCGAGCTTGTTGTCGGCCTTGTCGTCGGACGGCGTGCATTCGCGCGTGACGATATTGAAGTGGTCGCCGTTGTCGAGGTAGCTGACGCGCACGTTGGTCACGTTGAACGCGCCCTCGTGCACGATCGCGTTCGACAGGTCGAGCACGAGCGCGCCCTTGTAGCCGATCACCTCGACGTCGCGGCTGGGCAGCACCACCATCGCCGTGTCCTCGTCGATGCCCAGGCCCAGCTTGTAGCCCTTCTTGAGCATGGCGGGCAGCATGCGCGCGAAGCGGCCGCGCACGAGCAGGTGCTGGTCGATGAAGACGTCGTCGCCGACGAAGCCGAGCCCGTCCGTGATTTCCTCGCCCTCTTCCACGCCCAGCTTGAGCGTGGCCAGCACGGTGCGGGGCCGGCCGAACATCGTGCTGCTCATGATGGCGGCCCCGGCGCTGGAGCCGGCAATCACGCCGCCGCGCCGGTACATGTCCCACAGTGCATCGAGGACGCGGGTATTGCTGCCGTCCTCGTGGCGCAGTGCGCGCGTGATCCGGCTCTGGTCGCCGCCCGCGAAGAACGCGCCGTTCGCGTTGCGCACGGCTTCGGCCAGGCCCCGGTCGTCGGCCGCCGCCTGGTAATTGCTGCCGGACAGCTTGACCGCGACGGGGACGAAAAATGCCTTGGCGCCATAGCTGTTGAGGCGCTCGACGAGGCTCTTGCCGGACCGTTCCGGCGTGCCCGACGCGGACGCGAACACGGCGATGCGCGCCCCCTTCCCGCCCGCGAGCTGGATGATGCGTTCCCACACGGGACCATTCGCGGGGCGCAGATTGCCGCCAATGATGACGAGGGATCCCTTGGGCTGTACCGCCGCATCGGCGGCGGCGCACCAGGGCGCGCCGGCCAGCAGCAGCACGGCCAGGAAAAGACGCAACGCAGACCGAACCATAAAACCCTTCCCGACTTCGACAAACAGTAAGCCTGATTGTAGAGGACCGGCAGCGTGTTGCGTCCGGTCAGGAAAGATATATGTTCGGGTAGTAGCGTTCCATCAGCGTGTCCGGACGCTCGGACGGCGCAAAGCCGAAGCGGGCAAACAGGCTGTGCGCGTCGTTCGTGTTGAGGGTGAACCGGCGCATGCGCTGCAGGCTCGGATGCTCCATGACGATGCGGATCAGCTGCTTCGCATAGCCGCGCCCGCGGTACTCGGGCACGACGAAGACGTCGCACAAGTGGGCCATCGTCGCATAGTCGGTGATGACCCGCGCGAACGCGATCTGGCGGCCGTCGAGGTAGCCGCCGAAGCACAGCGAATTCTCGATCGAGCGCTCGACCACGGTACGCGAAATGCCGACGGCCCAGGTCGACTGCTCGCTGAGGAAGCGGTAGATCATCGGAATATCGAGCCGCGTCCGGTCCGTGCTGACCTGGAAACTGGAATCGTTGGTGGTTGGAATCATGGACACGCCAAACCGTCAATCTGGTAAAAAACCAATTCTATCCCCGTTCTGGTCCGCATGGACGATTCCGCCAATCGTGCGTGCATGAACCGTTCAGCGCCTGGGCAAATAGCGCTCCGGCAGGCGCAGCGACGCGTCCTCGGCGCGCCACAGCAGGTTCACGATCCACCAGCGCTTGCCGTCGTGGTACAGCTGGATGCTGTTGATGCCGCGCTGGAACGGTTCGGCGTCCCCGCGCGCATGCCGCGATTCGTACGTACTGAACACGTGGACGATCTGGCCGAACGTCTCCGTGCTGCGAACAGCGAGCGCATCCGGTCCCAGTCGCCTGTTGCTGAGCATCCGCCCCGCCCACGATCGCCATCGCCGCCATCCACCCCATCCAGTGTCGCGCCGGCATGTCCGTCTCCCGTCGTTATGTCATGGGTGCCAAGCACAACGACATCATCGGACAATTGCGGATGAAAGTCACCGGGGCGCAATCCCCGGGCGCAAGTCTGCACAGTTTATAATCAGGAAATCCAAGAACATCCCGTCACCCGTCTCCCATCATGACTGATCAATTTGCCAAAAAAGCGGAAGCCTGGTCGGCCCGCTTCTCCGAACCCGTCTCCGACCTCGTCAAGCGCTACACCGCGTCCGTCTTCTTCGACAAGCGCCTGGCCCTGTTCGACATCCAGGGTTCGCTCGCCCACGCCGAGATGCTGGCTGCCCAGGGCATCATCAGTGCCGCAGACCGCGCCGAGATCGAGCGCGGCATGGCGCAGATCCGCAGCGAGATCGAAGCCGGCCAGTTCGAGTGGCTGCTCGACCTGGAAGACGTGCACCTGAACATCGAAAAACGCCTGACGGAACTGGTCGGCGATGCCGGCAAGCGCCTGCATACGGGCCGTTCCCGCAACGACCAGGTGGCGACCGACATCCGCCTGTACATGCGCGCCGCCATCGACGACATCCTCGCCCTGCTGAAAGGCCTGCGCGGCGCCCTGACCGACCTGGCGGAACGCAACGCGGACACCATCATGCCGGGCTTCACGCACCTGCAGGTGGCGCAGCCGGTGACCTTCGGCCACCACCTGCTGGCCTATGTGGAAATGTTCGGCCGCGACGCCGAGCGCATGGCCGACACGCGACGCCGCGTGAACCGCCTGCCGCTGGGTGCCGCCGCCCTGGCGGGCACCACCTTCCCAATCGACCGCCTGCGCGTGGCCAAGACCCTCGGTTTCGAAGACGTCTGCCACAACTCGCTCGACGCTGTGTCTGATCGCGATTTCGCCATCGAGTTCACGGCAGCCGCATCGGTCTTGATGATGCACATCTCGCGCATGTCGGAAGAGCTCGTGACGTGGATGAGCCCGCGTATCGGCTTCATCGACATCGCCGACCGCTTCTGCACCGGCTCGTCGATCATGCCGCAGAAAAAGAACCCGGACGTGCCGGAACTGGCGCGCGGCAAGACGGGCCGTGTCTACGGTCACCTGATGGGCCTGCTGACCCTGATGAAGGGCCAGCCGCTCGCGTACAACAAGGACAACCAGGAAGACAAGGAACCGCTGTTCGACACCGTCGACACCGTGCTGGACACCCTGCGCATCTTCACCGACATGGCATCCGGCATCACGGTCAAGCCCGAAAACATGCGCGCGGCCGCCCTGCAGGGCTATGCGACGGCGACCGACCTGGCCGACTACCTCGTCAAGAAGGGCCTGCCATTCCGCGACGCCCACGAAGCCGTGGCGCATGCCGTGCGCGCGTGCGACGACGCCAAATGCGACCTGTCGGAGATGTCGCTGGAGCGCCTGCGCGAGTTCTCGCCGCTGATCGAGCAGGACGTGTTCGCCGTGCTGACCCTGGAAGGTTCCGTCGCGGCGCGCGACCACGTGGGCGGCACGGCGCCGAACCAGGTGCGCGCGGCCGTTGCCCGTGTCCGGGCACAATTGGCGGAATAAGGACGCCCCCGGGTGTCCGCCCTGACGGAGGACACCCATGCAACGCTACGGCAACCAGAACCGCGAATCCGGCGTCGTCGCCTACGACATCGACGCCGGCCAGATCATCGTCCAGTTCAGGAACGGCGACCGCTATCTCTACACGGAAGACAGCGCGGGCGCCGCCAACATCGCGCGGATGCAGGACCTGGCCCGGGCCGGCCGCGGGCTGTCGACCTTTATCAGCCAGCACGTCCACGACCGCTACGCCCGCAAGATCCACTCGCGCCGACTGTAACCCACAAGAAAGATCCATGACTGCAACGCCAGCCCTGCCCCAACGCGATTTTTCCGCCTTCCTGTTCGACATGGACGGCACCATCCTCACTTCCATCAAGGCCGCCGAGCGGGTCTGGGGCGACTGGGCCGCCAGCCACGGGCTCGACGTAGCCGCCTTCCTGCCCACCATCCACGGCAAGCGCACCGAGGAAACCATCCGCGCGCTGGAACTGCCCGGCGTCGATCCGGTAGCGGAAGCCGCGTTCATCACGCGCGCGGAGATCGATGACGTGGCCGGGATCGAAGCCATCGAGGGCGCCGCCGCCTTCATCGCGAGCCTGCCGGCCGAACGCTGGGCCATCGTCACGTCCGCGCCGCGGGCGCTGG
>NZ_JBKYMO010000087.1:0-15744 GCF_047302915.1 Massilia sp. CT11-108
GCCCCGGTGGCCGCCACGCCGGCGCCCCTTCCTCTGCGTCACGTGAAAATCGCGCTCGCCCTCGGCGGCGGCGCCGCGCGCGGCTTTGCCCACATCGGCGTGATCAAGGCCCTGGAAGCCCAGGGCATCGTGCCCGACATCGTCGTCGGCACGAGTGCCGGTTCCGTCGTCGGCGCGCTGTACGCGTCCGGCTACAACGGTTTCCAGCTGCAGAAGATCGCCCTCGACATGGACGAGACGACGATTTCCGACTGGGCCATCCCGTTCTTCAGCAAGGCCCCCGGCGTGCTGAAAGGGGAGGCGCTGCAGACCTATGTGAACAAGGCCGTGCACAACCAGCCGATCGAAAAACTGAAGATTCCGTTCGGCGCCGTCGCCACGGACCTGAAGACGGGCCAGCCGATCCTGTTCCGCCGCGGTAACACCGGCATGGCCGTGCGCGCGTCGTCGTCCGTGCCCGGCGTGTTCCAGCCGGTCGTCATCAGCGGCCGCAGCTATGTCGACGGCGGCCTCGTCGCCCCGGTGCCCGTTCGCTTCGCGAAGGAAATGGGCGCCGAATTCATTATCGCGGTTAATATCTCCAGTGCGACCGAGGCGCAGGCCACCGCGAGTTCCGTGGACGTGCTGATGCAGACGTTCACCATCATGGGCCAGCGCCTGAACCAGCACGAGCTGAAGGATGCCGACGTCGTCATCACGCCGGCGCTGGGCACGATGGGCAGCGCCGACTTCACCGGCCGCAACCTGGCCGTGCTGGCCGGCGAGCAGGCCGCGGCCGGCGTCATGGCCGACCTGAAGGCCAGGCTGAAGGCCAAACAAAGCACGCCGGCCCCGCTGTCGGCCGCGCGCTGATCGCAGACCTTTTTTGTAACGCCACACGAAAGAAAGACTCAAGATGCAAACCAAGCCCGTCCTTACCCTCGAAGACATCAAGAAGATCGCCGCTGGTGCCGAAGCCGAAGCGGTCGCGAACGGCTGGAAAGTCGTCATCGCCATCTGCGACGACGGCGGCCACCCGCTGTGGCTGCAGCGCCTGGACGGCGCCGCCCCGGTGTCGGCCCACATCGCCCCGCAAAAGGCCAAGACGGCCGCGCTGGGCCGTCGTGAGTCGAAGATCTACGAGGACATGATCAACAACGGCCGCGTGTCGTTCGCCCGCGCGCCGGAACTGGACGGCATGCTGGAAGGCGGCGTGCCCATCGTCGTCAACGGTGAAGTCGTCGGCGCCGTGGGCGTCTCGGGCGTGAAATCGGCGGAAGACGCGCAGATCGCCAAGGCCGGTATCGCCGCGCTGGGCCTGTAATTACGTTTCCGTCAAGTCGGCGGGCGTGGTGCGACAGATCGTCGCGCCCGCCCGCCGATTTTTTCTGCAGGGTATTTAGAGGAAAAACGTAGGGCAGGCGATTGCCGGCCGATATAAATCACGCTATAATTCAGAGGTTTAGCCATCACTTATCTGCCGTAGCGACTACCCACCCAAACCTCTATCTAGCGACCTGTGACACTGGGCGAGATGCATGCCCACACCCCCTGTCCGGGCCGGTCTGACGTGGCGCAGCCTACGGCAACTTTATCGGGAGTTGCCCTTGCCGCCATTTTTTTCTGGCCCAGCCGTTCCAGCCATCCTCGCTCTGGCAGACGGAACCATTTTCAAAGGATATTCGATCGGCGCCGCCGGTCACACCATCGGTGAAGTGGTATTCAATACCGCCATCACCGGGTACCAGGAAATCCTGACCGACCCCAGCTATTCGCGTCAGATCGTCACGCTGACGTACCCCCATATCGGCAACTACGGCATCAATGCCGAAGACGTCGAAGCCTCGAAAGTCCACGCCGCCGGCCTGATCATCCGCGACCTGCCGCTGCTGGCCTCGAATTTCCGCTCGACCCAATCGCTGGCGGACTACCTGAAGCAGGAAAACGTCGTCGCCATCGCCGGTATCGACACCCGCAAGCTGACCCGCATCCTGCGCGAGAAGGGTGCCCAGAACGGCGCGATCCTGACCGGCACGCAGGGCAATGAGCCGTCGGAAGCGCAGGCGCTGGAACTGGCGCGCTCGTTCCCGGGCCTGAACGGCATGGACCTGGCGAAGGTGGTCTCCGTCAAGGAACCGTACACCTTCGACCAGACCGAATGGAAGCTGGGCGAGGGCTACGGCAAGCAGGAGAACCCGCAGTTCCACGTCGTCGCCTTCGACTACGGCGTCAAGCGCAACATCCTGCGCATGCTGGCCGAGCGCGGCTGCAAGATCACCGTGCTGCCGGCGCAAGCCACCGCGGAAGAAGCCCTGGCGCTGAACCCGGACGGCATCTTCCTCGCCAACGGTCCGGGCGACCCGGCCGCCTGCGACTACGCGATCGCCGCGACGAAGAAAGTGATCGACTCGGGCATCCCGACGTTCGGCATCTGCCTCGGCCACCAGATCATGGCGCTGGCCTCGGGCGCGCAGACCGTCAAGATGAAGTTCGGCCACCACGGCGCCAACCACCCGGTGCAGGACCTGGATTCGAAGCAGGTCATGATCACGTCGCAGAACCACGGCTTCGCAGTGGATGCCGCGACGCTGCCGGCTAACTGCCGCGTGACCCACGTCTCGCTGTTCGACGGCTCTTTGCAGGGTTTCGAGCGCACCGACAAGCCGGCGTTCTGCTTCCAGGGTCACCCGGAAGCGTCGCCCGGCCCGACGGACGTCGCCTACCTGTTCGACCGTTTCATCAGCAAGATGCAAGCCCACGCCAGCAAGTGAGAAGAAATAAATGCCAAAACGTACTGACATCAAAAGCATCCTGATCATCGGCGCGGGCCCGATCGTCATCGGCCAGGCGGTCGAATTCGACTACTCCGGCGCCCAGGCCTGCAAGGCGCTGCGCGAAGAAGGCTACAAGGTCATCCTGGTCAACTCGAACCCGGCGACCATCATGACGGACCCGGAAACGGCCGACGTCACCTACATCGAGCCGATCACGTGGAAGGCCGTCGAGCGCATCATCGACAAGGAGCGTCCCGACGCGATCCTGCCGACGATGGGCGGCCAGACCGCGCTGAACTGCGCGCTGGACCTGCACCGCCACGGCGTCCTCGACAAGTACAAGGTCGAACTGATCGGCGCGACGCCGGAAGCCATCGACAAGGCCGAGGACCGCTTCAAGTTCAAGGAGGCGATGACGAAGATCGGCCTCGGCTCGGCCCGTTCCGGCATCGCCCACTCGATGGACGAAGCGCGCGCCGTGCAGCGCGAACTGGGCTTCCCGACCATCATCCGTCCGTCGTTCACGATGGGCGGTTCGGGCGGCGGCATCGCTTACAACGAAGAAGAATTCGAAGCGATCTGCAAGCGCGGCCTGGAAGCGTCGCCGACCTCCGAACTGCTGATCGAAGAATCGCTGCTCGGCTGGAAAGAGTACGAGATGGAAGTCGTCCGCGACAAGAAGGACAACTGCATCATCGTCTGCTCGATCGAGAACCTGGATCCGATGGGCGTGCACACGGGCGACTCGATCACCGTCGCGCCGGCACAGACGCTGACGGACAAGGAATACCAGATCATGCGCAACGCGTCGATCAACGTGCTGCGCGAAATCGGCGTCGACACGGGCGGCTCGAACGTGCAGTTCTCGATCAACCCGAAAGACGGCCGCATGATCGTCATCGAGATGAACCCGCGCGTGTCGCGTTCGTCCGCTTTGGCTTCGAAGGCGACCGGCTTCCCCATTGCCAAAGTTGCAGCGAAATTGGCGGTAGGGTTCACGCTGGATGAGCTGCGCAACGAGATCACCGGCGGCGCGACCCCGGCCTCGTTCGAACCGTCGATCGACTACGTCGTCACCAAGATCCCGCGCTTCACGTTCGAGAAATTCCCGACCGCGGACAAGCACCTGACGACGCAGATGAAGTCCGTCGGCGAAGTGATGGCGATGGGCCGCACATTCCAGGAATCGTTCCAGAAAGCGCTGCGCGGCCTGGAGGTCGGCGTCGACGGCCTGAACGAAAAGACCCGCGACCGCGAAAAGATCGAGGAAGAACTGGGCGAGCCGGGTCCGGAGCGCATCTGGTACGTGGGCGACGCGTTCGCACAGGGCTTCACGCTGGAAGAGGTGCACAACCTCACCAAGATCGATCCGTGGTTCCTCATCCAGATCAAGGAAATCGTCGACATCGAACTGTGGCTGGATCACCAGAAGCTGGAAAGCCTCGACAAGCCGACGCTGTACAAGCTTAAGCAGAAGGGCTTCTCGGACCGCCGCCTCGCGTTCCTGATGCAGACGACGCCGGAAGCCGTGCGCGCCAAGCGCCACGAGTTCGGCATCCGTCCGGTCTACAAGCGCGTCGACACCTGCGCCGCCGAATTCGCGACCAACACCGCGTACATGTACTCGACGTACGACGAGGAATGCGAGTCGAACCCGACCGACAAGAAGAAGATCATGGTGCTGGGCGGTGGCCCGAACCGCATCGGCCAGGGCATCGAGTTCGACTACTGCTGCGTGCACGCGGCCCTCGCGATGCGCGAAGACGGCTACGAGACCATCATGGTCAACTGCAACCCGGAGACCGTGTCGACCGACTACGACACGTCCGACCGCCTGTACTTCGAATCGCTGACCCTGGAAGACGTGCTGGAAATCGTCGACCTGGAAAAGCCGGAAGGCGTGATCGTCCAGTACGGCGGCCAGACCCCGCTGAAGCTCGCGCTGGACCTGGAAAAGAACGGCGTCCCGATCATCGGCACGTCGCCGGACATGATCGACGCGGCCGAAGACCGCGAGCGCTTCCAGAAGCTGCTGCAGGATCTGGGCCTGCGTCAGCCGCCGAACCGCACCGCGCGCACGGAAGCCGACGCGCTGGCGCTGGCGTCCGAGATCGGCTATCCGCTCGTCGTGCGTCCGTCGTACGTGCTGGGCGGCCGCGCGATGGAGATCGTCCACGAGCAGCGCGACCTCGAGCGCTACATGCGCGAAGCCGTGAAGGTGTCGAACGATTCGCCGGTGCTGCTGGACCGCTTCCTGAACGACGCGATCGAAGTCGACGTCGACTGCATCTCGGACGGCGAGACGACGTTCATCGGCGGCGTGATGGAACACATCGAGCAGGCCGGCGTGCACTCGGGCGACTCCGCGTGCTCGCTGCCGCCGTACTCGCTGTCCCAGGCGACCATCGATGAACTGAAGCGCCAGACCTCGCTGATGGCGAAGGCGCTGAATGTCGTCGGCCTGATGAACGTGCAGTTCGCGATCCAGCAGTCGGAAGTCGACGGCCAGACCGTGGACACCGTGTATGTGCTGGAAGTGAACCCGCGCGCCTCGCGTACCGTGCCGTTCGTGTCGAAGGCGACGGGCCTGCAGCTGGCGAAGATCGCCGCGCGCTGCATGGTCGGCCAGACGCTCGCACAGCAGGGCGTCACGAAAGAGATCGTCCCGCCGTTCTACAGCGTGAAGGAAGCCGTGTTCCCGTTCGTGAAATTCCCGGGCGTCGACACGATCCTCGGCCCCGAGATGAAGTCGACGGGCGAAGTGATGGGCGTGGGCACGACGTTCGGCGAAGCGTTCGTCAAGTCGCAGCTGGCCGCCGGCATCACCTTGCCGACGACTGGCCGCGTGTTCCTGTCGGTGAAGGGTTCGGACAAGCCGCGCACCGTGAAAGTGGCGCGCGACCTCGTCGAACTGGGCTTCTCGCTCGTCGCGACGAAGGGCACCGCGGCCGTCATCGCCGCCGCCGGCATCCCGGTCACCCCGGTCAACAAGGTGATCGAAGGCCGTCCGCACATCGTCGACATGATCAAGAACCACGAGATCGCGATGGTGGTGAACACGGTCGAAGAGAAGCGCAGCGCCATCGCCGACTCGCGTACGATCCGTACGTCGGCACTGCAGGCGCGCGTGGTCACCTATACGACCATCGCCGGCGCCGAGGCGGCCGTGCAGGGCATGCGTCACCTGGACGAGTTGCGGGTGTACGATTTACAAGGCCTGCATAAAACCTTAAACTAAGCGGCGATGCGGTAACATAGCAGCACCGCTTAGCAGTACCCAAGACCACAGAGTTCGCGCGGCTTGCGCCGTGCGGCTCTGTGGTTTTCACTTGGTACGTCCGCAAACACTGAGAACAGAATACGATGAACACTCCATTGACCAAATTCGGCGCCGAGAAGTTGAAGGAAGAGCTGCACCAGCTCAAGACCAAGGAACGCCGCAACGTGATCGATGCGATCGCCGAGGCGCGCTCGCATGGCGACCTGTCGGAAAACGCCGAATACGACGCCGCCAAGGAGCGCCAGGCCTTCGTCGAGGGCCGCATCGCCGAGCTGGAACAGAAACTGTCCACCGCGCAGATCATCGACCCGGCCACGCTGGATGCGGAAGGCCGCGTGGTGTTCGCCTCGACCGTCGACCTCGAAGACCTCGACAACGGCCAGAAGGTCACCTACCAGATCGTCGGCATGGACGAGGCCGACCTCAAGGAGAACAAGGTCTCCGTCACGTCGCCGATCGCGCGCGCGCTGATCGGCAAATACGCCGGCGACGTGGTCGAAGTGCAGGCCCCGTCCGGTCCGCGCGAATACGAAATCCTGGAAGTCCGTTACGTCTAAGTTCGCCACGATGCTTGCCAGTGCGCGCGTGCTGCTTGCCGCCCTGTGGGCCGGCAGCGTGTGGGCCGTCAGCTACCTGGCCGCGCCGAGCGCCTTTGCCGTGCTCGACAGCACGCAGGCCGGCAATGTCGTCGGCGTCATGCTGACGCGCTCGGCCTGGCTGGCGATTGCGCTCGCCGCGCTGCTGGCGCTGCTGACGTCGCGTGCGGCGGATGTCGACGCGCGGCGCAAGCGCTGGCTGTATGCACTGATCGTCGGCATGCTGGCATGCAGCCTCGTCGTCTACCTGGGCCTGCAGCCGATGATGGCGGCGATCCGCGCAGCGGCCGGGCCGGCCGGCGTGCGGGCGTCGCCGCAGTGGGGGACATTCGCGGCGCTGCATGGGGTGTCGCAGGTGTTGTACCTGGCCGAGAGCATCCTTGGCGCGCTTCTTGTTGTGAAGGCCCGCTGAGGCATAAAAAACCGGGGTAGCGGCCCCGGTTAATTTTTGGTGAACACGGCTTATTTCAGGGCCGTCTTCTTGGTGCTGGCCTGACGTGGCTTGGCCCGTTTGATGTTGCCGCCTTGCGTGACGCGCTCGTTACCTTTCAGCAGGACCTTGGTTACGGTCGGCTTCTTGGTGCCGCTCGGGCTCGGCTTGACGATGGTAACTTCGCGCAGGCCCTTGCCGGCCTTCGTCGAACGTTCCTTGACGTCATCCTTCTTCGGGCGGTACAGCACGAGCAGCTTGCCGATGTGCTGGACCGGCGCGGCGTCGAGTTCCGCGCAGATGCGTTCGTAGATCGCGATGCGCTCTTCACGGTCGTCGCCGAACACGCGTACCTTGATGAGGCCGTGTGCGTCGAGGCTGGACGAGACTTCCTTCATGACGGCCTCGGTCAGGCCGTCTGCGCCGATCATGACGACAGGATTGAGACCGTGGGCTTCCGCACGCAGCGCTGCACGCTCGACCGGTGTAAGTTTGATCATGATGTTATTTTGAGATACCTATTAAAAGCAGTATTTTACGCGAATGGCCAAGAACAAATTCAATAAAAACTGGATCCACGATCACATCAACGATCCGTATGTCAAATTGGCACAGAAAGAGGGCTATCGGGCTCGTGCGGCCTACAAGCTGAAGGAAATCGACGAAAGCGAAAAGCTCATCAAGGCGGGCCAGGTGATCGTCGACCTCGGCTGCACGCCCGGCAGCTGGGGCCAGTACACGCGGCGCAAGCTGGCCGGCGGCGACGAGGGCGGCATCAAGGGCACGATGATCGGCCTGGACATCCTGCCGATGGAGCCGATCGCCGACATGCATTTCATCCAGGGCGATTTCCGCGAGCAGGAGGTGCTCGACGAGCTGGCGGGCGTTCTCGAAGGCCGCATGGCCGACCTCGTGCTGTCCGACATGGCGCCGAATCTCTCCGGTATTCCGTCGGCGGATGCGGCGCGCATGGAGGATTTGATCGATCTCGCTATTGAGTTCTCTCAAATGCACCTCAAACCTTCAGGGGCATTGTTGGTGAAATGCTTCAAGGACATGGGGTTCACCCAGGTCCTGGAGAAGTTCCGCACCGAATTCAAGGTCGTCAAACAGATCAAACCGAAGGCCAGCCGCGACAAATCCTCGGAAATTTTCCTGCTGGGGCGTGGGCTGAAAAATCCGGCCGCCTGAAATTGCGAAAATCGACGGAAACGCCCTTGATTTCCTGCAGTACAACCGCACATCAGCAAAGGACAGCCACGTCTGTGTGCATGATGGCTGCGCAACGGAAATAAAAACCGGCTATAGTGGAGAAAAGGGAACCTTGAAAAACCGTCGCGAGCGGCCGCAATGTTGTGTGAGAAGCGCAGCTGTACGAGAGTACAGCGAGCATCGCAGCACGACAGTGCAACGCGCAGCAGGTTTTTCAACGTCCCCGAAGGCACTATGGCGGTCGTGCGTGGCACGGGCTGCTTATTGCGGTAAAATCTGCCTTTGAAAAAATGGGAAAAGATGCGTTCGCATCAGAGGAGTCTTCGTGAATAATATGTTTTCCAAATCCGCCATCTGGGTGGTCGTCGCGCTGCTGTTGTTCATGCTGTTCAAGCAGTTCGACAACCACAGCGTCGCGGGCGGCAGCAAGACCATTGCTTATTCCGAGCTGCTCGATGACGTCAAGGCGAAACGCATCAAGGACGTCGTGATCGAAGGTTCGAGCATCACCGCGACCCGCACCGACGACAGCAAGGTCCGCACCACCGCGACCATGCTCGACCGCGGCCTGATCGGCGACCTGCGCGACAACAACGTGCGCTTCGACGTCAAGCCGCCCGAGGAGCCGTCGTTCCTCCAGCAAGTCTTCATTTCCTGGTTCCCGATGCTGCTCCTGATCGGTGTCTGGGTGTTCTTCATGCGCCAGATGCAGGGCGGCGGCAAGGGCGGGGCGTTCTCGTTCGGCAAGTCGAAGGCGCGCATGATGGACGAGACGAACAACACCGTCACGTTCGCCGACGTCGCCGGCTGCGACGAAGCGAAGGAAGAAGTGGGCGAGATCGTCGACTTCCTGAAGGATCCGACCAAGTTCCAGAAACTGGGCGGCCGCATCCCGCGCGGCGTGCTGATGGTCGGTCCCCCGGGTACCGGTAAGACGCTGCTGGCCCGCGCCATCGCCGGCGAAGCCAAGGTCCCGTTCTTCTCGATCTCCGGTTCGGACTTCGTCGAGATGTTCGTCGGCGTGGGTGCGTCCCGCGTGCGCGACATGTTCGAGAACGCGAAAAAACACTCGCCGTGCATCATCTTCATCGACGAGATCGACGCCGTCGGCCGCCACCGTGGCGCCGGCATGGGCGGCGGCAACGACGAGCGCGAACAGACGCTGAACCAGCTGCTGGTCGAGATGGACGGCTTCGAGGCATCGTCGGGCGTGATCGTGATCGCCGCGACCAACCGTGCCGACGTGCTGGACAAGGCGCTGCTGCGTCCGGGCCGTTTCGACCGCCAGGTGATGGTGGGCCTGCCGGACATCCGCGGCCGCGAACAGATCCTCAACGTGCACATGCGCAAAGTGCCGATCGGCACCGACGTGAAGGCCGACATCCTGGCGCGCGGCACCCCGGGCTTCTCCGGCGCCGACCTGGCCAACCTGGTCAACGAAGCCGCGCTGTTCGCCGCGCGCCGCAGCAAGCGCCTGGTCGAGATGAGCGACTTCGAAGACGCGAAGGACAAGATCTTCATGGGTCCGGAGCGCAAGTCGATGGTCATGCGCGAGGAAGAGCGCCGCAATACCGCGTACCACGAGTCGGGCCACGCGGTGATCGCCAAGCTGCTGCCGAAGGCGGACCCGGTGCACAAGGTCACGATCATGCCGCGCGGCTATGCCCTCGGCCTGACCTGGCAGTTGCCGGAGCACGACAGCCTGTCCGGCTACAAGGACAAGATGCTGGAAGAGATCTCGATCCTGTTCGGCGGCCGTATCGCCGAGGAGATCTTCGTCGGCCAGATGTCGACCGGCGCATCGAACGACTTCGCCCGCGCGACCAAGCTGGCCCGCTCGATGGTGACCCGTTTCGGCATGTCGGAAAGCATGGGCGTGATGGTCTACGAGGATGATCCGAACGAAGGCTTCTTCGGCGGCTCCGTGAAGACGATCTCCGAAGCGACGCAGCAAAAGGTCGATGCCGAGATTCGCAACATCCTCGACATGCAGTACACGCTGGCCCGTCGCCTGCTGGAAGAAAACCGCGACAAGGTCGAAGTGATGACGAAGGCGCTGCTCGAATGGGAAACCATCGATGCCGACCAGATCAACGACATCATGGCCGGCCGCGAGCCGCGCCCGCCGAAGTCGGTGGTCCTGACCAAGCGCACGCCTCCGAGCGACAGCGGCGTCGCCCCGAACGCGACCGCCCCGGCCTGACCAGCGCGGTCTCTCCTCGAAAAGGCACCCCGAGCGGGTGCTTTTTTATTCTTCATTCCGTTGGTTTTCGTCATGCGTCAATATCTGCAGTGCGGCCGTTTCGGCTATAACCTCGCCCAGCGCCCCCTGGTCATGGGCATCCTCAACGTCACCCCCGATTCCTTTTCCGACGGCGGCCGCTACCAGGGCCTCGAATTCGCCGTGGAGCGGGCCGAACAGATGATCAAGGACGGCGTCGACATCATCGACATCGGCGGCGAATCCACGCGGCCGGGCTCGCCCAGCGTCTCCATCGACGAAGAACTGCGCCGCGTCATGCCGGCGATCTACGCGTTGCGCGAACTGGGTTATCCGCTGTCGATCGATACCTGCAAGCCCGAGGTGATGCGCGAGGCGATCATCGCGGGCGCCGACATGATCAACGACATCAACGGCTTCCGGGCGCCCGGCGCGATCGAGGCCGTGAAGGACAGCGATTGCGGGCTGTGCGTAATGCATATGCAGGGCACCCCGCAGGACATGCAGGCACAGCCCGAATACGTCGACGTCGTGGCCGACGTGATCGCCTTCCTGCGCGAGCGGATCGATGCGCTGCTGGCGGCGGGTGTGGCACGCGAACGCATCACGATTGATCCCGGATTTGGTTTTGGGAAGAGTGTCGAGCATAATTATGCTTTGCTCCGGAGCATAAACCGCATGGAAAGCGAACTGGGCCTGCCCGTATTGGCGGGCCTGTCGCGCAAATCGATGATCGGCGCCGTGACGGGCCGCAGCGTCGAGCAGCGGCTGGCCGGCAGCCTGGCCGGTGCGCTCGCTGCGGTAGCGCAGGGCGCCCGGATCGTGCGGGTCCATGATGTGGCAGAGACGGTGGACGCGCTGAAGGTCTGGCAAGCGGCCACTACGAATAATCAATAGATGAAGAGAATTTAATTAATGGCACGCAAATATTTCGGTACCGATGGCGTACGCGGCCTGGTGGGCAAGTCGCCCATCACCCCTGACTTCGTGATGCGGCTGGGCTATGCCGCCGGCAAGGTGCTGGCCAAGGACAAGGCCGGCACCAGCGAACGTCCCACGGTCCTGATCGGCAAGGACACGCGCATTTCCGGCTACATGCTGGAAGCGGCGCTGGAAGCCGGTTTCTCGGCAGCCGGCGTCGACGTGATGCTGGCCGGTCCGATGCCGACCCCGGCCATCGCGTACCTGACGCGCGCACTGCGCCTGCAGGCCGGCGTCGTGATTTCGGCCTCGCACAATCCTTTCCAGGACAACGGCATCAAGTTCTTCTCCGGCCATGGCACCAAGCTGCCCGATGCCGTCGAGCTCGAAATCGAGGAGATGATCGACCAGCCGATGGGCTGCGTGTCGTCGGAAAAGCTGGGCCGGGCCACGCGCCTGCGCGACGCGCAGGGCCGTTACATCGAATTCTGCAAGAGCACGTTCCCGAACGAGCTCGACCTGCGCGGCCTGAAAATCGTCGTCGACTGCGCCCACGGCGCCGCCTACAACATTGCGCCGCACGTGTTCCATGAACTGGGCGCCGAAGTCATCGAGCTGGGCACCAAGCCGGACGGCTTCAACATCAACGACGGCGTCGGCGCGACGGCCCCGAAGGCGATGGCGGCCGCGGTGGTCGAGCACGAGGCCGACCTCGGCATCGCGCTGGACGGCGACGCCGACCGTTTGATCATGTGCGACGCCAAAGGCCGCCTGTACAACGGCGACGAGCTGCTGTACGTGATGGTGCGCGCGCGCATGGCGACCGGTCCGGTGGCCGGTGCCGTCGGCACCCTGATGACCAATATGGCGCTCGAAGTGGCGTTCAAGGACATGGGCATCGGTTTTGCGCGCGCGAAGGTCGGCGACCGCTACGTGCTGGAAATGATGCAGGACCGCGGCTGGCTGCTGGGCGGCGAAGGCTCGGGCCACCTGTTGGCACTGGACAAGCACACGACCGGCGACGGCATCGTGTCGGCACTGCAGGTCCTGACCGCGCTCAAGCGTTCCGGCCAGGGCCTGGCCGAGTGCTGCAGCGACCTGACGCTGTATCCGCAGACCCTGATCAACGTGCGCGTGCAGCCGGGTACGGACTGGACGAAGAACGCGGCCGTCGTGGCGGAGAAGGAAAACGTCGAGCGCGAACTGGGCGACAATGGCCGCGTGCTGATCCGCCCGTCCGGCACGGAACCGCTCGTGCGTGTCATGGTGGAGGCGAAGAACGCGGAACTGGCCGAGTCGATGGCCAAGCGCATCGCCGCGCGCTTCGAAGTCTGACCATCCGCCGGGGCGAGCCCCTTCATTGACGCCTCCCTCCCGGCGGGGTATGATCGTCCCAATCGGAGTGTAGCGCAGCCCGGTAGCGCACCTGCTTTGGGAGCAGGGGGTCCAAGGTTCGAATCCTTGTACTCCGACCACCGTTTGCAAACGGGCTGTCCTCGACGGCCCGTTTTCATTTATGAAGCCATACTGCCCATAGCTCAGTTGGATAGAGCATCAGCCTTCTAAGCTGAGGGTCGCTGGTTCGAACCCAGCTGGGCAGGCCATCCCCATCCTTTCGTTGACTGCAGGCTAGCGAACGCCGGCGTGCAAACCCCCATGCTAGCCTTGACTCGACAACGGCAAGGAGGCGACATGGTGATGGTCCGGGTGGTGTTGACGATGGTGATGTTCCTGTCGGGTTGGGCGGTCGCACTCGCGCAAACGAAGGCGCCCGAATCCGCCAAGCTCGCACTCAGGCTGCCACCGGCGGGCGCGCCCGCTGAAGCGAACGGCACCGTCCAGTTCATCGGCACCGCGACGGTGCTGATCCGCTACCAGGGCTTCACGATCCTGACGGATCCGAATTTCCTGCACAAGGGCGACCACGTGCACCTCGGCTACGGCATCACGTCCGAACGCCTCACGAATCCAGCCCTGACTCTCGAACAGTTGCCGCCGATCGATCTCGTCGTGCTGTCGCACTTGCACGAGGATCACTTCGACAAGCTCGTGCAGGAAAAACTCGACAAGAACATTCCCATTATTACGACCAAGGCGGCGGCGAACAAGCTCAAGGACATGGGCTTCCAGCGCACGTTCGGCCTGTCGACGTGGGACCGGATCGACGTCGAAAAAGGCGAGGCCCGGCTGCGCATCACGGCGGCCCCGGGCCGCCACGGCAAGGCGGGCATGCAGGCGCTGCTGCCCTCGGTGATGGGATCGGTCCTCGACTTCGGCCCGAACACGGCGGCCCCGGCCTATCGCATGTATGTAAGCGGCGATACGTTGATCTACGACGACCTGAAGGCGATCCCGCAGCGGTTTCCCGGTGTCGACCTGGCCCTGCTGCACCTGGGCGGCACGCGCATCCTGGGTGTCTTCAAGGTCACGATGGACGGCAAGGACGGCGTGACCCTGATGCAGATCGTCCAGCCGAAAAAGGCGATTCCCATCCATTACGACGATTACGATGTGTTCAAGTCGCCGCTGTCGGACTTCGCACGGGAAGTGAAGGCGGCCGGACTCGACCAGCAGGTCGTCTACCTGGCGCACGGCGGTACCTACACGTTCGGGCCCAGCGAACACTAATCGATTACTCGCGCTCTTCGGTGCGCGGCGCCAGGGTTGCGTCGTCGTCGAATGGCCAGCCGCTCGGCGGCGGCACATGGCGCTGGAATTCGTGCGGCATCACGATCGGCACCTGCAGGCAGACGCTTTGCGTCGGCAGCACTTCCATCCACGCGCGCACGAGCTCCTTGTAGGCGATGCCGACGGGACGGATCTTGCGGTCGAGATCGAACAGGCCCAGCGCATTGACGTTGCCGTTGTTCTCGCGCAGGGCCGTGTCCCAGTCGACCTGGTCCGTCAACGAATACCAGGTGAACCCGACGAGCGGCACGCCGTTGTTGCGCACGCGCAGGACGTTCGCCCACTCCTTGCGCAGCCAGTGCACGGCCTCGTCGCCGCGCGGCCCTTCGCACAAGTTCGTTTCCGTGTGCATCACGGGCAGCCGGTAGCGGTTGTAGTACTGGTGCGTGATGACCGCATAGCCGAAGATCTCTCCCGCCGCCCGCGTGAGCCCGTCCGCCGACACATAGTGCTCGTTGGTCTGGTAATAATCGTTGCCCATGATGCAGTGGTGCTTCAGATTATTGTTCAGGAAGAAGTGATACTCCTCGCGCGTCATGCCGTTATCCATCATGTATTCGTACATTTCGGAATCGACGCGGCGGCCGTAATTCAGGTCCAGCGACAGGAAGCGGCGGGAGTTGTACAGCTCGGCGGGGCCGATGGCGGACGGGCTTTCGGCGTGAAAGTATTCCGTCGATTCGCTTTGCACGAACAGGGCGTCCGGACGCACTTGCAGGATCGCATGCATGGCCAGGATGTTCGCCTTGACGAGGTTCTTCGTCGCCGTGACGAAGCCGCGGTCCGTCGTCAACTGCTCGTTCCACCAGCCGTACAGGGCGGAGAAGAGGGCGCAGATCGACATCTCGTTGATCGGCGTGTACAACTGCAGCCATGGGTAGCGCCGCGCGAAGGTGCCGGCATACTCGGCGAACAATTCGGGAAAATCCGGATTCTGGAAGTTGCCGATCCAGTCGGGCACGCCGAAGTGGCACAGGTCGACGATCGATGCGATGTTGCGCTGGCGCAGGTCGTTGAGCGCCAGGTCGGCGAATTCCCAGTCGTAGCGCTTGGGCCCGAGCCACGTCTTGTGCAAGGGCGGCCCGTAGCGCAGGACTTTCAAGCCGAGTTCCTGCACGAGGTCGAAGTCCGTGCGCCAGTATTTGTAGTGGCCGCACTTTTCCATCTCGTCCATGCGCACACGACCGTTGTCGATCGTGGGGATGCTGTTTTCGATACCCGTAGCGAAAATAAATCCTGGCGACATGCGAACCTCTGGCTGCTGATCGGTCCAATTCATTGTAGCCGGGATTGCAAACAGCGTTCCGAACCGTGCGCGCCCCCATTTGTGCGCGCCCCCTTTACTGTCGCGTGTAAGCTGTGCTATCAATACAGCAACATTTCATTTCTTCATCTCCTGACGCGACACGACCAGCATGCCCAATGCCACTGCGGCACGACCTGTGCTATCCAATGATGCGTCCGAGCGCAGGCTGGCAATGGGCGTGCTGGTTTCCCTGCTGCTGCATGCCCTCGTACTGTCCCTGCAGTTCGGCATTCCCGGATTACGGCCGGGACCCGGCGGTCCGATATCGGTCCGGCTGACGACGCCAGCGGTGCCTGCGCCGGCCCCGTCGCCCGTGCCACCGCCGCCGGTACCTGCG
>NZ_JBKYMO010000088.1:0-15741 GCF_047302915.1 Massilia sp. CT11-108
GGCTGGAATCGGGCGAGGTCGGTCAATGCGGCGGCGTCACCGCCGATCAGCGCGCGCAGGCCTTCGCGTTCGCGCGCGGCGTCCGTGTCGTAGCGCGCGGCCTGTTCCTGCAGGCTGGCGAGGTCCTGCTCCGCGCTTTGCAGCGCATCGGCGCTGATCAAGCCATGCGCCATGCGCGATTTACGCCCGGCGATGACGTCGCGCTGCACGGCGATCAGGGCGTTCGTGTTGTCCTGGCGCGCCCACAGCATCTGCAGGCGCAGATAGCTTTGCACGACCGACGCCGCCAGCACCTGGCGGGCCTGCGCGCTTTCTGCGGCGGCCGCATTCGTCTCGCCCAGCGCGGCGGCGATGAGGGCGCGGTGCTTGCCCCACCAGTCGACGTCGTAGCTGGCGCGCAGGGACACGCTGGCGTCGTTGAACCACGCCCCGCCGATCGGCGGCGGGAAGAAGCCGTTCGACGAATAGCGCTGGCGGTTCAGGCCCGAGGCCAGGTCGACCTTGGCGCCTTCATTGGCCACTTCCGCGCCGAACGCGGCGCGCGTCGGGTTGTCGCGCAGGGCGCGGGCCACCAGGGCGTTCAGTTGCGGGTCGTGGTAGTCGAGCCACCATTGCTCGGCGGGCCAGGCGGCGGCCGGCAACTGGATCGCCGGCGCATGCTGGGCCTTGGCGAAGTCCGGGCCCGGTGCCTTGTTCGCGTCCGGCGGGACGCTGATGCAGCCGGACAGCAGCGTCAGTGCCGCGGCCGCGATGGATGAAAGTTTGAAGTGTCGCACGGTGTAGTCTTGTTGGTTATTCGAGTGCTGCATGATCCACCTGCGCCGGCGCGGCGGCGGCCTTCGGTGGGCGGATCAGCAGCAGCATCGGGATCACGGCCATGGTCAGCAGCATCATCAGCCAGTAGTCGTCGACGTAGGCAATCATCGACGCCTGGCGCGTGATCTCGTTGTTGATGAGGGCAGGGCCGGCCTGCGTGGCCATGTCGTAAAGGCTCGTCGGATCGTGCACGGCGGGATTCGCCGCGGTGACCTGCGTGGCCAGCGACGCGTGCGCGATCTGCGTGTTGCGCACGAGGAGGGCCTGCACGAGCGCGATGCCGATCGACGAGCCGATGTTGCGTACGAGGCTGTACAGCGCCGTGCCTTCCGCGCGCATCTGGGGCGACAGGGTCGCGAACGTGGCGGCCGACAGCGGCACGAACACGAGGCCCAGCCCGACGCCCTGGATCACGCCGGGCCACACGATGTCGGACTGGGACAGCACGAGCGTGTAATGCGTCATCTGCCACAGCGAGAACGCGGTGATCGCGAAGCCGACGCCCAGCAGCAGCCGGAAATCGACCTTGCCCGTGAGGCGCCCGACGATCATCATCGCGGCCATCGTGCCGAGGCCGGACGGCGCCGTGACGAGGCCCGCGAGCTTGGCCGGATAGCCCATCAGGCCTTGCAGCATCGTCGGCATCAGCGCGCGCGTCGCGAACAGCACCATGCCGACGATGAAGATCAGCAGCAGGCCCGTGACGTAGTTCGCGTTCTTCAGCAGGCGGAAATCGACGAACGACTGGCCGGCGGGGCGCGTCAGCGTGTGGCCGATGAAATAGGAAAACGCGAGCGTCGTCAAAATCAGTTCGACCCACGTCTCCGTCGACGCGAACCAGTCGTTCTGCTCGCCGCGGTCCAGCAGCATCTGCAGCGCGCCGATGGCGATGGACAAGGTGACGAAGCCGAACGTGTCGAAGCGGACGCGCCGGGCCGGATCGGCCGCGTGGATGTAGCGCCAGATGCCCCAGAAGGCCAGCGCGCCGATCGGCACGTTGATGAAGAAGACCCAGCGCCAGCTGTAGCTGTCCGTCAGCCAGCCGCCCAGCGTCGGCCCGAGGATCGGCCCGATCATCACGCCCATGCCCCACACGGCCATCGCGGAGCCGTGTTTTTCGCGCGGGTTGATGTCGAGGAGGACCGACTGCGACAACGGCACGAGCGCCGCGCCGAACACGCCCTGCAGCATGCGCGCGACGACGATTTCCGTCAGCGTCGCCGAGATCCCGCACAGCACCGAGGCAAGCGTGAAGCCGGCGACGGAGACGAGGAACACCTTCTTCAGGCCGAAACGGTCGACGAGCCAGCCGTTCAGCGGCGTCGCGATGGCGGCGGCCACGATGAACGACGTCAGTACCCACGTGATCTGGTCCTGCGACGCCGACAGCGATCCCTGCATGTGCGGCAGCGCCACGTTGGCGATGGTGCCGTCCAGTGCCTGGATGATCGTCGCCAGCATGATCGAGATCGTGATCATGGTGCGGTTGATGGGCGCCGCTGTCGTCACAGGCCGTCCTCGAGGCGCTTCCTGAGGGTTTCCAGCAGGACGGTCGCGGCGGCCAGTGCGTCGCGGTCGAGGCCGGCCAGCAGGTCGGCGCGGAACGGCTGCGCTTCCGCGAGCACTTCGGCGTAGACGGTCTTGCCGGTGTCGGTCAGCTGCACGAGTTTGACGCGACGGTCGGTGGGCGAGGGCGCGCGCGTGACGAAACCGTCGCGCTCCAGGCGGTCGAGCATGGACACCATCGACGGCCCCTCGACGCCGACCAGGTCGGCCAGCGCCCGCTGCGACATCGGCGCGCCCGACTTGGCGATCATCGCGATCGTCATCCAGCCGGACTGGCCGATGCCCAGGTGCTTGAGGCGCTTGTCCAGCGCGAGCCGCCACAGGCGCGCGCTCGTGTGCAGGGCCGCCGAGAAGCGTTCCTCGATCGACTCAGGTAGTTTGCTCATCATTAGCCATAAAATAGATAGGAACCTATCGATTTTATGCTGCGCAACCGAACTGCGCAAGTGACAACGCCGGGGTCAGCTCCCCCGCTTCCGGAAATTGCACAGAATCGGGGTCAGACCCCGGTCTGTCGAAAATTCGGGGTCAGAGCACTTTGGAGATCAATTGCTCTCGAAGCATTAAAGTCGTCTTTACCGGTAAATCGCCATGCTGGCGGCAGCACCTTGTGCCCCGGCAGTTGGGTACATGGCCGACGAGCCATTTCTTGAAAAAGTGCTCTGACCCCGAATTTCCAGAAAAATGTGCTCTGACCCCGAATTTTTCTGACCCCGAATTTTTGCAGGGCGGTCAGATGGGCGATTCGGCCTTGTCCAAGGTGAACACGGCGTGCACGTCGCCGGCCACGACGCCGCGCGCGTTCCTGATGGGCGGTGCGCGGTACTGCTCGAGATGCCTGCGGCGCGTGTCGTCCAGCAGGCCCAGTTGATCGAGCACGGCGAACGTGGCCGGATGCAGCGCTCGTACGGCGCCATCGGCCACCTTGATCGCGATGCCGATGCCGGCCGAGCGGATGCCGATGGCCTGCACCGCGTCCGCGCCGATCTTCGCGACCCAGTCGCCCCCGCCGGCCTGCATCCACGCGAGGTCGGTGCGCGCGTCGCCCGACACCATGTCGGGATGCGCCGTCATCGCGTCGAACAGGTCACCCAGCGCGGCGCCGAGGCGCGCGTCCGCGCTGCCTTGCGCGAGGCGCGCGTACAGGTGCGCGAGGCGTGCCAGCGGCATCGCGTAGTTCGGCGCCGAGCAGCCGTCGATGCCCGTCGGGAGCGTGTCTTCCGTCATCTGCACGCAGTCGGCCAGCGTACTGCGGATCGCGCGCTGCAGCGGGTGCGCGGGATCGACATAGCCTTCCGTCGGCGCGCCGTGCAGGCGGCACCAGGCGAGGAAGCCGCTGTGCTTGCCCGAGCAATTGTGGTGGACCGTGCGCCAGCGGCGTTCGGCCGGCACGGGCAGGCCGACGGCGTCGTAGTAGAGCGGCGCCGCGCAGCCGCAGGCGAGGTGGCTTTCGTCCAGGCCGATCTTGTCGAGGATGGACGTCACGCCCACCAGGTGCTTTTCTTCGCCCGAGTGGCTGGCGCACAGCAGGGCCAGCTCGGCACGCGTGAGACCGAAGCGCGCGGGGCCGTCGTCGAGCACGAAGGGCAGGGCCTGGAACGGCTTCAGCGCGGAACGGGTGAAGGTCATGAAGTCGGGATCGCCCGCCGACCACAGCAGGCGGCCGGCGACGTCGACGACGGCGATCGAACCGTAATGGATGTTCTCGACCGCGTAGCCGCCGGCGAGCTCGCCGTCGGGCGGATAGCCACGCGTGGTGGCGACCAAAGGCACTGGATGCATCGGTTCGCTCCTTCGTCTGGATGGGCTGTTCGAAGCCGACACTGTAACGGATTCCGGCCGCCCGGGGAGCGCAAACGCGGCCCGGAACGATGCCAAAAACTATATGCATCCGCAGCATTTCGGTCCGGTTTTTCGACAGTTCATCCCTCCATTTCGACGCTTTGGCGTCTCCCCGATGACGCCTCAATCCGCCTTTCCTACACTGTCATCACTCGCCGCACATTAACGACGCGGCGATACGAAAAACGGTGGACCGTTAGAGCATCCGACGATTCTTTTGAAATCGTGCTCATGGTCCGTAATACATATCGAAAATTAATCTCGGAGCAATCATGCGTATCGTACAAGCCCTGGTCTTCACCGCCGCCGCCACCCTGTCCCTGGGCGCCTTCGCCGACCCGTCCATCGCGCCGTCCTCGGCCACCGCCAGCGCCGTCACGATGTCGTCGTCGACGCACACCGCCTACCGCCTGACCCAGGATGAAGCCGAACACATGCGCGGTTCGTTCCGCCTCACCGACGGCCGCACGATCACGGTCACCAACCGGATGAACAAGCTGTTCGTCGACCTGGACGGCAAGCGCGAGGAAATGGTGCCGGTCGCTCCGAAGAAATTCGTCACGCGCGACACGGGTGCCGAGATCGCCTTCAACCAGGTGCCGTTCGCCGACGAGGTCGTCGTCAACCAGGCCGCGCGCTGATGCGCGGCGCCGAACACGGCCGGCCTGGCCGATGCGGACCGGGCCGGCGCATGTCAACCGCGGGTCAGATCGGCGCGCCGAAGCGCCCGGCCTGGTAATCGATGATCGCCTGCTGGATTTCTTCGCGCGTGTTCATCACGAACGGCCCGTGCGCCACGACGGGTTCGCGGATCGGAAAGGCGTGACCGAGCAGCAGCACGCTGTCGTGGTCGGCCAGGATGTCCAGTTCATCGCCCTCCGCATCGAACTCCGCAAGGTGCATTGCGCTGACCGTTTCCGGCACCCCCTGGATCACGCCGCGCAGGACGTACAGGAACACGTTGCGGTCGAGTAGTCCATCCACGTGCAGGCGCGCACCCGCCTTCATCTCCACCGTGCACAGCGACACATCCGTCAGCGATGTGATCGGCCCCGTCACGCCGCCATACGTGCCCGACACGAGGTGCACGCGCACGCCATCGCCCTTGTCCACGACGGGAATCTCGTCGCGCTGCAGCCCGATGTAGCGGGGCGCCGTCATCTTCAGCGCGGGCGGCAGGTTGACCCACAATTGCAGGATCTCGAGCGGCCCGCCGCGTTCCATGAACTCGCGCGGCGACACTTCCGCATGCACGATGCCGCGGCCGGCCGTCATCCATTGCACGCCGCCGGGACCGATCACGCTTTCATGGCCCGCGCTGTCGCGGTGCGCGAGCAGGCCGTCGAGGATGAACGTCACCGTCTCGAAGCCGCGGTGCGGATGCGGGCCGAACGGCAGGCCGCGGTTATGCGGCGGATAGACCTGCGGGCCGTGATGGTTGAGGAACAGGAAGGGATCGACCTGGTCGAGATGCGGACCCGGCACGGGGCGCTGGGTGATGAGGTCGCCGATGTCGTCGCGCAGCGCGGGGTGCACGCGCCGGATGATCTTGTGGGTCATGTTCGTTTTCGTTTGAATGTGCAGCGCCTACGATAACCGATTGCGCGCGGAGGAGTCGCCAGCAATCTTTACGCATCCCTGCTATGCTCGTTTCCCCCTTTCACTTCTGGAGATGGAGACAATGCATACGAAGACCAGCGCACGCAACCTGGCCGTGGCCATCAGCCTCGCCTGGGCAGCAAGCGCGACGGGCGCACCCGCCCAGGCCGTGCCCGGCGACACGGCGATCAAGGCGGCCAAACATGCCGTCACGGCATACCGCGACGACGTCGTCGACACGTTGGCCAAACTGGTCAGCTACAACACGGTCGCGGACAAGGACATCCCGTGCGACCGCAACCCGCGCCACCAGGCGTTCAAGGACGCCCTGAAACAGGAAGCGACGCGCCTGGGCCTGGACTATGCGGACTACGGCTGCGTGGCCATCGTCGGCCTGGGCAAGGGCGCTGAGCGCGTGGGCCTCGTCGCGCATGGCGACGTGCAGCCCGTCGACGCGAGCAAGTGGAAGAAGTCGCCGTTCGAGCTGGACCGCACGAGCGAGCCGGGCCGCCTGCTGGCGCGCGGCGCCGAGGACGACAAGGGCCCGATCGCCACCGCGCTGTACGCGATGAAGTCGCTGAAGGACCTGCAGGTGCCGCTGTCCAGGCGTATCGAACTGTACGTGTACATGGCCGAGGAATCGGACTGGGGGCCGCTGGAAGAATTCATCAAGACGCACCCGCTGCCGCAGATGAACATCACGCTCGATGCGGAGTATCCGGCCGTGTCGGCGGAGAAGGGCTATGGCACGCTGGCCGTGACGATGCCGGCCACCACGGCCGCGCCGCCGGCGGGCAGCCCGTTCGTCAAGGCCTTCAAGGGCGGCTTCTTCGGCAGCCAGATTCCGGAAGATGCGCAGGCCACGATCGCCAACGCGACGCCGGCACTGGAAGCGCAGATCCGCGCGCGCGCCGGCAAGCAGACGGGCATGCACTACCGGTTCGAGCGCAAGGACGGCGACCTGCTCGTCGTCGCGAAGGGCCTGTCGGCGCACTCGTCGAAACCGGAAGACGGCGTCAACGCGATCAGCATGCTGGCCGACGCGCTCGCCGTGCAGGCATGGCCGGACACGACGGCAGGCGCGCTGGTGAATTTCCTCAACGAGATGGTGGGCACCGGCTACTACGGCGAGAAGTTCGGCAGCATCGCCTACCGCGACGCATTCATGGGCCCGATGACGTTCGCGCCGACCGTGATCCGCCAGCAGGATGGCGGCGCGCCGTTTGGTGGCCTTGAAGTCGCGATCAACATCAGAAGGCCGCAAGGCAAGACGACCGAACAGCTGACCAACGAGATCAACGCCGCGCTCGCGCAGTGGCAGGGCACGCACGTGCAGCTGGCGAAGGTGAGCATGCAGATCGGCGAACCATGGGTGCAGAAGGATGCGCCGCAACTGCCGGTGCTGATGAAGACGTTCGCGTACTTCACGGGCAGCAAGGATCCGAAGCCGGTCGCGATCGGCGGCGGCACGAATTCGCGCCTGTTCCCGCACGCAGTCAGCTTCGGCCCGGCAATGCCGGGCACGGTCTACACGGGCCATTCGGAGCATGAGTTCATCACCACGAAGCAGCTCCTGCTGAACCTGCAGATGTACACGGCCGTGCTCGCCGAGCTCGCGAAATAAATGTCGCAATGCAGCGCCGCCGGGTCCGTTTCCGGGGGCGCTTCACGATTTTGGACGCCCGGCAGTCATGTAGGTCGGCTTCTCGCCAAAATGTGTAAATCCTTCCAAAAGTTTTGTAGGTTTAGGCCTACATGAGCATGGTCTTCATAGGGGATAAATACCCGTTTCCCTAGGAGAGACAGCAGGCCGGGCCACGGCCGCCCGACCGGCCTCCCTGTGCCCCGTTGATTGTCGGAAAAGCTAGAGGTGGCCCCGAGAAAATGTGGCGAAAACGCCATGATAGGATCAGACCTGACGTAGCAATGCCTGACCTGTCGATGCCATGCACAGCCAAGAACTGATCAAACCTGACGGAAGACACCTGACGTTGTACAGCAGCCGGCCCATCCCGGACGGCATCGTCGCGACCAGTCCCTTCGCCGAATCGCAACACGCCAACCCGCACCTGCGCTGGCATCCGCTGCGCGGCGAATGGGTCGCGTATGCAGCGTTCCGCCAGAACCGCACGTATCAGCCGCCCCCGCAGTACAACCCGCTGGCCCCCACGCGCGATCCCGAACACCCGACCGAGATGCCGGCGGGCGACTACGAGATCGCCGTGTTCGACAACCGCTTTCCGTCGCTCGCGCTGGACGCGCACGAGCCGCCGACGCTCACCGTGCCGACCGCGCCCGCCAACGGCAAGTGCGAAGTCGTCGTGTTCACGCAGGACCCACAGGCGGCCCTGGGCCGGCTGCCGCTGGCGCGCATCGAACTGCTGCTGGAAGTGTGGGGCGACCGCACGCGCAGGATCGGTGGCCGGCACCACATCCAGTACGTGCTGCCGTTCGAGAACCGCGGCGTGGAAGTGGGCGTCACGTTGCACCACCCGCACGGCCAGATCTACGCGTACCCGTTCATCCCGCCCGTGCCCGCGCGCCAGCTCGCACAGGAACGCGAGTACTACCTGCAGCACGGCACGAGCCTGTTGTGCGACATGGCGCGCGACGAGGCGGCCGACGAGAAGCGCGTCGTGTACCGCGACGACGAGGCGATCGCCTTCGTGCCGGCCTGCGCGCGCTATCCGTACGAGGTGTGGGTGATGCCGACCGCGCCATGCAAGGATTTCGCGGCCTTGAGCCCCGCGCAGCGTACGAGCCTGGCGCGCGCGCTGAAGACGGTGCTGCTCAAGTTCGACACGCTGTGGGAGCGCCCGTTCCCGTACCTGATGACGTGGTACCAGGCGCCGACGGATGGCGCGGATCACCCCGAGACGCAGCTGCACTGCCAGTTCTATCCGCCGTACCGCACGCGCGACCGGCTGAAATACCTGGCCGGCACGGAGATCGGCGCCGGCATGTTCGCGATGGACGTGCTGCCCGAGACCACGGCGTACGAATTGCAGCAGGTCGAGGTGCGGCTGGAGGGTGAAGCATGAGCCGCGCCGCCGAGGTCGCGGACAAGCTCGCGTTGCTGCGCGCGGCATTGGCGGAGGCAGGCGCGCAGGCGATCCGGCTGCGCGGCACCGACTGGTTCGCGTGGGCGACGGCGGGCGGAGATTCGTCCGTGCTGCTGGCCGCCGATTGCGGCGTGGCCGAGGTGCTCGTCACGCGCGACGACGCCGTGATCCTGACGGACGCCATCGAAGCCGAGCGCCTCCGCGTGGAACAGGTTCCGCCGGGCTTCACATTCCACATCGCGCCGTGGGCCGAGACGGAGCTGCGCGACACCTATGTGCTGGGCGTGGCGAATGGCGGCGTCGTGCTGTCCGACCATCCTCGCCACGGCAACAGTCATGCCGAACAGCCGCTGCCCGCGAGCCTGCGCCTGCGCCGCATGGTGCTGCTGCCGGCCGAACAGGAACGCTACCGCGCGCTGGGCCGCGACGCGGCCATCGCGATGGCGGAGACACTCCGTGCCGCGCGGCCCGGATGGACCGAACTCGAACTTGCGGCGGCAGGCGCACACGCCTTGTGGCGGCGCGGGATCCAGCCCGCGCTCGTGCTGGCCGCGGGCGCACGGCGGTTGCCGTTGT
The DNA here is from genome assembly GCF_047302915.1 of Massilia sp. CT11-108. Lineage (NCBI taxonomy): Bacteria > Pseudomonadati > Pseudomonadota > Betaproteobacteria > Burkholderiales > Oxalobacteraceae > Massilia > Massilia sp. CT11-108. Next base: position 9,462 of record NZ_JBKYMO010000088.1, read on the forward strand.
TCCGCCATCCCGTGCCGGCCAACGAGCCGCTGGGCGCACGCGCGATGCTCGTGTTCTGCGCGCGCCGTCACGGCCTCGTGGCGAGCCTGTCGCGTGGCGTCGCTTTCAGTCCGCTCTCCGACGACGAGCGCAATGCGCAGGCCGACCTGCTGCAGGTCGAAGCGACGGGGCTCGATGCCGTGCGTCCGGGCCAGTCGCTGGCGGCCGTCTACCACGCGCTGGAAGCCGCGTACCGCCATGTGAACCGGCCGGACGCGATCCGCGAGCACCACCAGGGCGGCATCACGGGTTACCAGGCGCGCGAGATCGTCGCGAGTCCGAGCACCGCGACCGGGATCGAGACGGGCATGGCGTTCGCGTTCAACCCGAGCTTCGCCGGTATGAAGATGGAAGACACGTTCCTGCTCGGCCCGAATGGGCTGGACAACGTGACGCTGGATCCGGACTGGCCGGCGACGACAATCCAGGGCCGTGCGCGCCCTGTCTGGCTGGAGGTGACATGACATGAACAATCCCGAGACCTTCTTCGGCGGCGCTCCGGAAGCGTTCGCATCGGCCCCCGGCCGCGTCAACCTGCTGGGCGAGCACACGGACTACAACGACGGCTACATGCTGCCCGTGGCGACCCCGCAGGCTACCCTCATCGCCCTCGCGCGCAGCCACGACGACCAGCACCACCTGTACTCCGGCACCCTGGACGGCAACGTCACGTTCGCGGCAAAAGGGGGCAGCGCGCCGCAGGGCTTCGGCAGCTATATCGAAGGCTGCATCCGCCTCGTGGAAGCGACGGGCGTCACCGTGCCGCCGCTGCGCGTGTTCGTCACCACGAACCTGCCCGTCGGCTCGGGCCTGTCGTCGTCCGCGGCGCTCGAAGTGGCGATGCTGCGCGCCATGCGCAACCTGCTCGGGTTCTCCCTCGACGACGTGAAACTGGCGCAGATCGCGCAGCGCGCCGAGATCGAGTTCGCGCGCGTCAACTGCGGCATCATGGACCAGATGGCGTCGAGCCTGTGCGACGAACGCAGCATGCTGTTCATCGATGCGCGCACGCTGGAACACCATCTCGTGCCCCTGCCGGAAGGCGCGGAGCTGATCGTCGTCGACTCCGGCGTGCCGCGCACGCTCGCGGCCAGCAAGTACAACGAACGCCGCGCCGAATGCGAAGAGGCGTCGCGCAAGCTGGGCGTGAAGGCGCTGCGCGACGTGACCGACCCGGCGGCCGTGGAGTCGCTGCCCGAGCCGCTGCGCCGGCGCGCGCGCCACGTCGTGCTGGAAGACCTGCGCGTGCTGGAAGCGGCGAAGGGCGTGCCGGCCGAACGCTTCGGCGAACTGATGAACGCGTCGCACGAGAGCCTGCGCGACGACTACGAGGTTTCGATTCCCGAGCTCGACCAGCTGGTGGCCGCGTTGCGTGCCGCCCCGGGTGTGCTCGGAGCACGCTTGACCGGCGCGGGATTCGGCGGTGCCTGCGTCGCACTATGCCGCGCCGAAGGTAAAGAAAATTCGGCACGACAGGCAGCGGAAACTGCACTCTCCACCTACAACAAAGCAGGACGTCAGGGTCGTATCCTGATCCCGGTCCCGACTCAAGGAAAGGAAAACAATGAGCCAGTTTGAGTATCCCCGCCCGCAGCTGGTCCGCGACAATTGGATCAATCTGAACGGTAAATGGCGCTTCCGTTTCGACGATGAGCTGGTCAACAAGATGCCGGCCGGCGTGACCGGCTGGACCCACGAGATCAACGTGCCGTTCGCACCCGAGACGGAGATGTCCGGCATCCAGGACACCGGCTTCCACCGCTTTTGCTGGTACGAGCGCGACTTCGAGCTGATGCCGTCCGAGGAGCGCGTGATCCTGCACTTCGGCGCCGTCGATTATTTTTCCCGCGTGTGGGTCAACGGCCAGCTCGTGGCCGAGCACGAAGGCGGCCACACGCCGTTCAGTGCCGACATCACGTCCGCGCTGAACGGCAACGGCAGGCAGACCGTGACCGTGTTCGTCGAGGACGATCCGGCCGACCTCGCCAAGCCCCGCGGCAAGCAGGACTGGCTGCTGGAACCGCACTCGATCTGGTATCCGCGCACGACCGGCATCTGGCAGACCGTGTGGATCGAGAAGGTGGCGCGCACCTTCATCCGTTCGCTGCGCTGGACGCCGATCTTCGAGACGTTCGAGATCGGCTGCGAAGTGTTTGCCGGCGGCGACATCCAGGAAGACATGTTCGTCGAGGTCAAGATCTGGCACGGCGAACAGCTGCTCGCGGACGACAATTACAAGCTGCTGCAGGGCGAGGCGAACCGCAAGATCGCGCTGTCCGACCCCGGCATCGACGATTCCCGCAACGAGCTGCTGTGGAGCCCGGAGCGGCCCACCTTGCTGGACGCGGAGGTGATCCTGCGCTGCGGCGACAAGGTCGTCGACACGGTCAGGTCGTACACGGCGCTGCGCGCGTTCCACATCAACCGCGACCGCCTGCTGCTGAACGGCCGCCCGTATCCCTTGCGCCTCGTGCTGGACCAGGGCTACTGGACCGAATCGTTCCTGACGGCGCCGTCCGACGAGCATTTGAAACGCGACGTCGAACTGGCCAAGCTGATGGGCTTCAACGGCGTGCGCAAGCACCAGAAGATCGAAGACCCGCGCTACCTGTACTGGGCCGACAGGCTGGGCCTGCTCGTGTGGGAAGAGATGCCATCGGCCTACCGGTTCTCGCCGCGCGCGATCACGCGCATCGTCAAGGAATGGACGGAAGCGATCGAGCGCGACTACAGCCACCCGTGCATCATCGTGTGGGTGCCGTTCAACGAATCCTGGGGCGTGCCGAACCTGACGCTGACCCAGGCGCACCGCAACGCGGTCGAGGCGCTGTACCACCTGACGCGCACCCTCGACGCGACCCGCCCGGTGATCGGCAACGACGGCTGGGAAGCCTCGGCCACCGACATCCTGGGCATCCATGACTACGACTGCAATCCGGACAAGGTGAAGACGCGCTACGAGGTTTCCGACCCCGTGCGCACGCTGTTCGACCAGCGCCGCCCCGGCGGCCGCATCCTCACCCTGGACGGCTTCCCGCACCGCGGCCAGCCCATCGTGCTTACCGAATTCGGCGGCATCGCATTCGATCCGAACGCGACGCCCGAGGACGGCACGTGGGGCTATACCCGTGCCCATACGGCCGAGAGTTATCACGCGCTGTACCGAGATCTGCTGAAGGTGGTCAACGAGACCTTCATGTTCAGCGGCTTCTGCTATACCCAGTTCGCCGACACGTTCCAGGAAGCGAACGGCCTGCTCAACGCGGACCGTACACCCAAGCTGCCGTTCGAGTTGATCAGCGCGGCAACGCGCAACGTCGCCCTCGAACCCAAGGACGTGGAAGAGGAGGGAGACAAGCCGGGCTGACGCAGGCGCCGCCCGGCGCGCTCCGAACCCCGACGCGAGCACGGCACCCTTTGGGCGCCCGCCCCATCGCAGCGCGGCCACGGTTGATCAGCTCACCCTTGGCCGCGCTGTGGACGGGCTCGCTCGTCCGTACCGCGCGCAGAGCGTTCGACGCCGCGCCGCGGCGCGGTCGGTCGGCCCACGCCACCGATCAATTGAACGCCCCGCGCGGGCGAGAAGGAGCCATCATGTCCACGATCGTCGTTTTCAGCCACCTGCGCTGGGATTTCGTGTTCCAGCGGCCGCAGCATTTGCTGTCGCGCCTGGCACAGCATTACCCGGTCCTGTTCGTCGAGGAACCGGTGTACGATGACGGCGCCCCGTTCATGGAACGATCCAGCCCCGCTCCGAACGTGACCGTGTGCCGCGCGCACACCCCGATCCACGCCAACGGTTTCCACGACGAACAGCTGCGGCTGCTCCAGCCCATGGTCGCGCAGTTGGCACCGCCAGGAGACGAGGTCGTCGCGTGGTTCTACACGCCGATGGCCCTGCCGCTGCTGCAATCGTTGCGGCCCGCGCTCGTCGTGTACGACTGCATGGATGAACTGGCCTCGTTCCGCAATCCTCCGAAGCAATTGCTGCAGCGTGAAAGCGCGCTGCTCTCCATCGCCGACCTCGTGTTCGCCGGCGGCCCCAGCCTGTACGAGGCCAAGCGCCACCGCCACCCGAACGTCCACTGCTTTTCCAGCAGCGTCGACGTCGTGCACTTCCAGCAGGCGCTGGACCGCACGCGCACGCATCCTCAGCAGGACGCCATCCCGCACCCGCGCCTCGGCTTCTACGGCGTGCTGGACGAGCGCTTCGACCCGGACCTCGCCGGCGTCGTCGCCGACGCGCACCCCGAGTGGCAGATCGTGCTGGCCGGACCGGTCGTCAAGATCGATCCGGAGCGTCTTCCACGCCGCCCCAACATCCACTACCTGGGCCAGCAGCCGTACGCCGCGTTACCCGACCTGCTGGCGGGCTGGGACGTGTGCCTGATGCCGTTCGCCATCAACGAGGCGACCAGGTTCATCAGCCCCACCAAGGTGCTCGAATACATGGCGGCGCAACTGCCGATCGTCAGCACGCCGATCGCCGATGTCGCCAATCCCTACGGCCACGTGGTCGCCATCGCGGACACGCCTGACGAATTCGTCGCGGCCTGCGAAGCGGCACTGGCGCAGACCTCCGAACAGCGCCGCCACATGGTCGACGCGATGCAGGCCGTCGTGGCCGCCACGTCGTGGGACAACACGGCCGCGCGCATGCGCGAGCTGATCGACACGGCGCCGCCGCACACGGACCGGCGCGCCACGCCGCGCAGGCTGGATGCGGCCGACGATCCTGCCGCCGCGTCCTTGCGCGGATCGAAAGTGAACACGCTGCGCGCGCACGAGCCGCACGTGGGCACGGTCGTCATCGGCGGCGGACCGACGGGGCTGTCGGCCGCGTACCATCTCGGCGCCGATACCTTGCTGCTGGACCGCAACGAATCCGTCGGCGGCTGGTGCCGCTCCATCGAGGACAACGGCTTCACGTTCGATCACGCGGGCCACATCATGTTCTCGAACGACCCCTACGTCCTCAAGATGTACGAGGTGCTGCTGGGCGATAACGTGCACTGGCAGAACCGCGAAGCCTGGATCTACAGCAAGGGCGTCTACACCCGCTACCCGTTCCAGGGCGCGCTGTACGGCCTGCCGCCGAAGGTTGTCACGGAATGCGTCATGGGCGCCATCGAGGCGCGCTACGAAAGCGCGGAGAGCAGGACCGCGGCCGCGCAAGCCGTCGACGACTGCTGCGCCGACGGCACGACGGACGTGTGCAATACCGATCGCTCGGTGAAAGGCGAAGTGAAGAACTTCGAACAGTTCATCTACAAGGTATGGGGCAAGGGCATCGCGAAGCACTTCGCGATCCCGTACAACCGCAAGATCTGGACGGTGCCGCTGTCCGAGATGGAGACGTCGTGGCTGGGCGGCCGCGTGCCGCTGCCGAACCTGGAAGAGATCATCCAGGGCGCGCTGGAACCGTCGCCGAAGCCGCTGGGGCCGAACGCCCGTTTCGGCTATCCGCTGAAGGGCGGCTTCCAGGCATTGATGAACGGCTTCCTGCCGCATATCAAGGGCAAGATCGAACTGAATGCCGACGTCGTGCAGGTGTTGCCGCGCGAACACATCGTCGCCCTGCGCGACGGGCGCCGCTTCCGCTACGACGACCTGATTTCCACGATGCCGCTGCCCGAGCTGATCAAGGCGATCGGCAACGAGGCGCCGGAAGAGGTGAGGGCGGCGGCAAAGGGCTTGCGCCACGTGTCGATCCGCTGCGTGAACATCGGCATCGACCGCGTCGCCACCGACAAGCACTGGATCTACTATCCGGAAGACACGATCTTCCACCGCATCTTCGTGCAGGGCAATGCGAGCCCAGGCTGCAATCCGCCGGGCGGCTTCGGCTTCACCTGCGAAATCTCGTACTCACCGTACAAACCCCTGCCAGTCGACGGCGAGGCGTTGATCGCGCGTGCCATCGAGGATTGCCGCAAGGTCGGCATGATCCAGGACGGCGACACGATCCTCGCCGCGAACCAGGTCGACATGCCGTACGCCTACGTGCTGTACGACCACGCGCGCGCCCGCAACGTCGAGACGTGCAAGGCATGGCTGAAGCAGTACGACATCACGCTCGTCGGCCGCTACAGCGAGTGGGAATACTACAATTCCGACCACGCCCTGCTGGCCGGCAAGCGCGGCGCCGACATCGTCCATGCCAAGCGTGCGCGGGCGCAGAAAGCCAGTTCGGAATAGGCGCGCGCCCGCCTGGTGCTGCCTAGTGTTGTATGGCGCCGCC
>NZ_JBKYMO010000089.1:0-15682 GCF_047302915.1 Massilia sp. CT11-108
GCGCGGTGTGGCGCTGGCCGGCGCGCGCATCGCCATCCAGGGCTTCGGCAACGTCGGCGGCACCGCGGCCACCATCTTCGCGGGTGCCGGCGCGAAGATCGTCGCCGTGCAGGACCACACGGGCACCATCGTGCGCGAAGGCGGCCTCGATGTCGCGCAACTGCACAAGCACGTGGCCGAAGCGGGCGGCGTGAAGGGCTTCCCCGGTGCGGACGCGACGCTGGACCGCGACGCGTTCTGGGACATCGAGTCCGACATCCTGATCCCGGCAGCCCTGGAGCGGCAGATCACGGCGGACGTCGCAACGGGACTCAAGACGAAGATCATCCTGGAAGGCGCGAACGGCCCCACGACGCCGGAAGCCGACGACATCCTCGCCGACAAGGACGTCCTCGTCGTGCCGGACGTGCTGGCCAACGCGGGCGGCGTCACCGTGTCGTACTTCGAATGGGTCCAGGATTTCTCGAGCTTCTTCTGGACGGAGGACGAGATCAATGCCCGCCTCACCCGCATCATGCAGAGCGCGTTCGGCGCCGTGTGGGACGTCGCGCAGGAGAAGAAGGTGAGCCTGCGCACCGCGACGTTCATCGTGGCCTGCACGCGCATCCTGCAGGCGCGTGAAGTGCGCGGCCTGTACCCGTGACACTGTAGGATGGGCGACCTTCGCCCACGCGTGACGCATGCGTCATGCAAACGTCCGCGTGGGCACGGCGTGCCCACCCTGCGAATCGCGTGGCGCGCCTGTCAGTACGACGCCACGCGACTTCAAAAAATCCATTTTTCACCGCACATTGCGCGCAGATAAGCATGCGTTGCAGCACATTCTCACATCGTTGAGCGAACGCATACATGCATTCGCACACCATTTCTTGTGCGCCGCAGCACAGGTAAGATGTGGAGATGAAAACGACCGACTTCCCTCCCCCATCTCCCGGCGCGGATGACGCGCTGTTCGACCACATCGAGCGCCGCCTGCTGGCGCTCACCACCGCCCCGCTGCACGCGCCCACACAGGTGGAGCGCCGTTGCGTGGACGAATTCGCCGACGGATTCCTCGGCCACATCGGCCTGTCCCCGATCCCGCTCGCGCGGCGCTGGCGCACCGCACCATGAGACGTAAAAAAAGCCGCACACCGTTCGCACGGCGGCGGCTTCGATTCGAGCGGGGACGATCAGCCCAGGCTCTCCAGGCGGATGCGCACCACCTTGCCGACGGTCGTCGCCAGGCTCTCGATCTTGGCGATCGCGGCGTTGACGTATTTTTCGCGGGTCTGGTGGGTGATGATGACGATGTCCGTGCGCGCCTTCTCGCCCGGCTCCTTCTGCAGCACGGCGTCGATCGAGATGCCGGCGTCGGCCAGGATGCGGGTCAGGTCGGCCATCACGCCCAGCTGGTCCTGCACGGTCACGCGCAGGTAGTAGCTGGTGCGGATTTCTTCCATCGGCAGGATCGGCACGTCGGCCAGTTCCGTCGGCTGGAACGCCAGGTGCGGCACGCGCGAATACGGGTCGGCGGTCGCCAGGCGGGTCACGTCGATCAGGTCGGCGATGACGGCGGAGGCGGTCGGCTCGGCGCCGGCGCCCTTGCCGTAGTACAGCGTCGCGCCGACGGCGTCGGCCTGCACGAGCACGGCGTTCATCGCGCCTTCGACGTTCGCGATCAGGCGCGCGCCCGGCACGAGGGTCGGGTGCACGCGCAGTTCGATACCCTCTTTACCGTCGACCGTCGTGCGGCGCGTGATGCCCAGCAGCTTGATGCGGTAGCCCAGTTGTTCGGCGTAGCGCAGGTCCACGGCCTGCAGCTGGCTGATGCCCTCGATGTGGGCGCTGCCGAACTGCACGGGGATGCCGAAGGCGATGGCGGACATGATGGTCAGCTTGTGCGCCGCGTCCACGCCTTCGATGTCGAAGGTCGGATCCGCTTCCGCATAGCCCAGTTCCTGCGCCTGCTTCAGCACGGTGTTGAAGTCCAGGCCCTTGTCGCGCATCTCGGACAGGATGAAGTTCGTCGTGCCGTTGATGATGCCGGCGACGGATTCGATGCGGTTGGCCGACAGGCCTTCGCGCAGCGCCTTGATGATCGGGATGCCGCCGGCGACGGCCGCTTCGAACGCCACCATCACGCCCTTGGCCTGGGCCGCCTCGAAGATTTCGTTGCCGTGCAGCGCCAGCAGCGCCTTGTTGGCGGTGACCACGTGCTTGCCGTTGGCGATCGCCTGCAGCACCAGTTCGCGCGTCAGGTCATAGCCGCCGATCAGTTCGACGACGATGTCGATATCCGGATTGTTCACGACGGCGTACGGGTCGGCGACGACCTCCACTTCGCTGCCGACGATACGCTTGGCACGTTCGAGGTTACGGACGGCGACCATCGCAACCTCGATGCCGCGGCCGGCGCGGCGGCGGATCTCTTCCTGGTTGCGTTGGAGGACGTGGTAGGTGCCTGCACCGACGGTGCCGAGGCCGAGCAAGCCTGCTTTGATGGGTTTCATATGAATATACTGTCTGCTGTCTGTCGTTCTCAGCGCGCGTGACGGCGCCGGTAGCCGTCGAGGAAGCGGGCGATACGGCCGCACGCATCCGTCAGGTCGTCGGAATTGGGGAGGAAGACCAGGCGGAAATGGTCCGGCGTCTTCCAGTTGAAGCCAGTGCCTTGCACCAGCAGGACTTTTTCCTCGGACAACAGCTCACAGATAAATTGCTGGTCATCGGCGATCGGGTAGATCTTCGGGTCGAGGCGTGGGAACATGTACAGCGCCGCTTTTGGCTTGACGCAGGTAACGCCCGGAATATCGGTCAGGAGTTGGTGAGCCAGGTCGCGCTGGCGTGCGAGGCGGCCGCCGGGGGCCACGAGGTGCGCAATGCTTTGGTGGCCGCCGAGCGCAGTCTGGATCGCGAACTGGCCCGGCGCGTTGGCGCACAGGCGCATCGACGCCAGCATGTTCAGGCCTTCGATATAGTCTTTCGCATGGCGTTTTTCGCCGGAGAGGACCATCCAGCCGGCACGGTAGCCGCACGAACGGTAGTTCTTCGACAGGCCGTTCAGCGTAACGAACAGGACGTCGTCGGCCAGCGAGGCGAGCGACACGTGCTCCTCGCCGTCGTACAGCGTCTTGTCGTAGATTTCGTCGGCGTAGACGATCAGCTGGTGCTGGCGCGCCAGTTCGACGATTTCCAGCAGCACGTCGCGCGAATACAGCGCGCCGGTCGGGTTGTTCGGGTTGATGACGACGATCGCCCGCGTGTTCGGCGTGATCTTCTTGCGCATGTCGTCGATGTCGGGCAGCCAGCCGGCCTGCTCGTCGCAGACATAGTGCACGGGATTGCCGCCGGCCAGGCTGACGGCCGCCGTCCACAGCGGGTAATCCGGCGCCGGGACGAGGACTTCGTCGCCGCTGTTCAGCAGGCCCTGCATCGCCATCACGATCAGTTCGGAGGCGCCGTTGCCCAGGTAGATGTCGTCGATGCCGACGCCGCGGATATTCTTTTCCTGGGTGTAATGCATGATCGCTTTGCGCGGTGCAAACATGCCCTTCGAATCCGTGTAGCCGGCCGAGTTCTGCATGTTGAGGATCATGTCGCGCACGATCTCATCCGGCGGATCGAAACCGAACACGGCCAGGTTGCCGATGTTCAGCTTGATGATCTTGTGGCCGTCTTCCTCCATCTGGCGCGCGATCTGCAGCGCCGGGCCACGGATCTCGTAGCAGACGTCGTCGAGCTTGTTGGATTTCAGAATCGGTCGCAAAATATCACCTTGGAAATAAATGGCTGCGGAAGATGCCTGTTAAGCAGCCTGATCTGTAGCGCGTTGTTGCAATGCGAAAAATTCCATTCTGCCCAATTGGCGGGGATTAAGCAACCGCCCATTGCTGGGACGTACTGGAAACCAGTTACAATACGCGCCCTGTGCCTGTCATTCCCCGGCTTGCCATCATGAAGCTCCATTCCAGCAGCACCGAAAAATACCAGACGGTCACCGGCTACGACCGGGCCGGCGTCGAGATCAACGCCCAGCGCTTCGACTACAGCGTGCTCGTGATGCCCGAAGTGGCACCGCGCGCGTGGCCCGTCACGCGCTTCGAGGACCTGAAAGCCGAGCATTTCGAGGCGATCGCGGCCGACAAGCCGGACGTCGTCATCCTCGGCACGGGCGAGCGCCAGCGCTTCGTGCATCCGCGCCTCGTCACGAGCCTGTCCAGCCAGCGCATCGGCGTCGAAAGCATGGACAGCCACGCCGCCTGCCGCACCTACAACATCCTGATGGGCGAAGGCCGCAAGGTGACGCTGGCGCTGATCATCGAAGGCGACGCGAAGGCCGCATGAACGACCTGCACCGGAATAAAACCCTCACCTGGACCCTGCTGATCGTCTTTGCCGCCGTCCTGCTGTATGCACTGGGCGCGCGCACGCTCGTGCCGCCGGATGAAGGCCGCTACGCCGAGATGGCGCGCGAGATGTTCGCCAGCGGCGACTGGATCACGACGCGCCTGAACGGCATCAAGTATTTCGAAAAGCCCCCGCTGCAGACGTGGATGAACGCCCTGTCGTTCACCCTGTTCGGCCTCGGCGACTGGCAGGCGCGCCTGTGGACGGGCTTGTGCGGCCTGCTGGGCGTCGTCCTGACGGGCGTCGCGGGCACCCGCGTGTTCGGCGCGCGCATCGGCTTCTACGCCGCGCTGGTCCTCGGCTCCTCGTTCTACTGGGTCGCGTGCAGCCAGATCGATTCGCTCGACATGGGCCTGTCCGGCATGATGACTGTGGCCCTGTGCGCCCTCCTCATCGCCCAGCGCGACGATGCTTCCGGGTCCGAGCGCCGCAACTGGATGCTCGTGTGCTGGGCCGGCATGGCGCTGTCCGTGCTGTCCAAGGGCCTGATCGGCCTCGTGCTGCCGGGCGGCGTGCTCGTGTTCTACACGATCTTCTCGCGCGACTGGGCCATCTGGAAGCGCCTGCACATCGTGAAAGGCCTGATCCTGTTCTTCCTGATCGCCACGCCGTGGTTCGTGCTGGTCGGGCTGAAGAATCCGGAGCAGCCGCACTTCTTCTTCGTCCACGAACACTTCGACCGCTTCCTCAAGAAGGAACACCACCGCGAAGCGGCGTGGTACATCTTCTTCGTGCTGCTGGCCGCCGGCAGCGTGCCGTGGGTCGGCGTGCTGGTGCAAAGCCTGATTGGTGCCGCCCGCCGCGACGGCGAGACGACCAAATTCCGTCCACGCCTGATGCTGCTCGTGTGGGTGGCGTTCATCACGTTGTTCTTCACCAAGTCGAATTCCAAGCTGCCCGGCTACATCCTGCCCGTGTTCCCCGCCGTCGCGCTGCTGGTGGCGGTCTACCTGGACGCCGGCACGCGCCGCGGCCGCATGGTCACGGCCGCCCTGACGGCGCTGCTGGGCGTGGGCTTCCTCGTCACCGTCCCGTTCATGCTGAAGTTCGCCAAGCATGCGGGCGAGGACGTGCTGTACGCGGCCTATCAGCCGTGGGTGCTGGCGGCGGGCCTCGTGCTGCTGATCGGCGGCTGCCTTGCCCTGCTGTACGCGCGCCAGATGCTGCGCGACCTGTTCGTCGTCGTGCTGGCCATTGCCGGTTTCGCCGGCACGCAGCTGCTGCTCGTCGGCTTCGAGCCGATCGGCCAGGTGCGCGCTGGCGTCAACCTGCTGCCCGCGCTGAAGGCCGCCGGCGCCGCGAATCCTGCCGTGAAAGTCTATTCGGTCGGGATCTACGAGCAGTCGCTGACCTTCTACCTCGGCCGTCCCGTGACGCTCGTCGATTACCGCGACGAGTTCGACTTCGGCCTCCAGCAGCAACCGGAACTCGCGATCCCGACGATTCCCGAGTTCGTCGCCCGCTGGCGCACGGATGCGGCCGCCGGCGTGCGCAACGTGGCGATCATCCGTCCGGAGATCGCCGCGGACCTGCAGCGCCAGGGCGTCCCGCTGCGCATCGTGGCGGCGGACGCGCGCCGTACCGTCATCGCGAATTTTTGATACTCCCGAATGAACCTCACCACCTTTGCCTTCATCATCTCCGGCGTGATCCTGAACGCCTGTGCCCAGCTGCTGCTGAAAGCGGGCACGAACGCCATCGGCGGCGCCATCCATCTCACCATGAGCAACTGGTTCGAGACCTTCGTCAAGGTCGTGACCCAGCTGCCGATCCTGGGCGGGCTGGCGTGCTACGCCATCTCGCTGGTCGTGTGGATCATCGGCCTGTCGCGCACGGACGTGACGATCGCGTATCCGATGCTGTCGCTGGGCTATGTCGTGTCCGCGTTCGGCGCCTGGATGTTCCTGGGCGAGGTGGTGTCGCCGCAGCGCCTGGCGGCCATCGGCGTCATCGTCATCGGCGTCGTGTTGCTGGCAAGAACCTAATTTAGCGTCGGACAGGGCGCTGTTACAATGCCAGCTTTGTCCGCATACATCTTTACAAGAGAATAACGAGCTTTCCATGACTGCCGAGCTGCCCTTTCTGCCCTTTTCCCGGCCCACCATCGACGAAGAGACCATCGCCGCCGTCGGCGAAGTGCTGCGCTCCGGCTGGATCACGACCGGTCCGAAAAACCAGGCATTCGAGGCCCTGCTGTCGGAATACTTCGGCGGCCGTCCGGTCCGCACCTTCAATTCCGGCACCTGCACGATGGAGATCGCGCTGCGCATCGCCGGCATCAAGCCGGGCGATGAAGTGATCACGACGCCGGTCTCGTGGCCGGCCACCGCCAACGTGATCATCGAAGTGGGCGCGACCCCGGTCTTCGCCGACATCGATCCGGTCACGCGCAACATGGACCTGGACAAGCTGGAAGCCGCGATCACCCCGCGCACGAAGGCCATCATCCCCGTGTATCTCTCCGGCCTGCCGCTGGACATGGACCGCCTGTACGCGATCGCGCACAAGCACAACCTGCGCGTCGTCGAGGATGCCGCGCAGGCCATCGGCTCGCTGTGGAACGGCAAGCGCATCGGCTCGTTCGGCGACTTCGCGTCGTTCAGCTTCCAGGCCAACAAGAACATCACGACCGGCGAAGGCGGTTGCCTCGTGCTGAACAACCTCGAGGAAGCGCGCCTGGCCGAGAAGTACCGCCTGCAGGGCGTGACGCGCAGCGGCGTGGACGGCATCGACGTCGACGTCCTGGGCGGCAAGTACAACATGAGCGACATCATGGCCACCATCGGCCTGGGCCAGATGAAGAACCTGGAGACGCTGACGGCGCACCGCGCCGCGCTGGCGCGCCATTACTTCGACTGCTTCGGCCCCGATTTCGAAACGCAGACCGGCGCCCAGCTGCCGATCCAGGCCTTCGGCACGAGCAACTGGCACCTGTTCCAGATCATCCTGCCGGACAACGGCCCCGGCACGCGCGCCGACTTCATGACCCGCATGCAGAAGGAACACAACGTCGGCACCGGCTACCATTACGCGCCGATCCACCTGTTCACGCTGTACCGCGAGCGCGGCTTCAAGGAAGGGATGTTCCCCGTCGCCGAGAAGATCGGCCGCCTGACCGTCACGCTGCCGATGTTCAATGCAATGACCATCGCCGACGTGGAACGCGCCGTGAAGGCCGTCAAAGCGGTGCTCGCAAAATGACGGCGGTGGCGATGAAACCGGAAGTCTCGGTCGTCATTCCGGTCTATAACGAGGAAGCGGGCCTGGCGAATCTGTTCGCGCGCCTGTACCCGGCGATGGATGCGCTGGGTATCGTGTACGAAGTCGTCTTCGTCAACGACGGCAGCCGCGACAACTCGGTGGCGATCCTGGCCGAGCAGTACCGCAAGCGCCCGGACGTCACGCGCGTCGTCCTCTTCAACGGCAATTACGGCCAGCACATGGCGATCCTCGCGGGCTTCGAACAGACGCGCGGCCAGATCGTCATCACGCTCGATGCCGACCTGCAGAATCCGCCGGAAGAAATCCACAAGCTGATCGCCAAGATGCGCGAGGGCTACGACTACGTGGGCTCGATCCGCCGCAAGCGCCAGGATTCGGCATGGCGCACGGTGGCTTCGAAGGCGATGAACCGGGTGCGCGAGCGCATCACGAACATCCACATCACGGACCAGGGCAACATGCTGCGCGCGTACGGCCGCAACGTGATCGACCTCGTCAACCAGTGCGGCGAAGTGAACACCTTCGTGCCGGCGCTCGCGTACAAGTTCGCGCGCAAGCCGACGGAGATCGTCGTCGAGCACGAGGAACGCGCGGCCGGCGAATCGAAGTATTCGCTGTACAGCCTCATTCGCCTGAATTTCGACCTGATGACGGGCTTCTCGCTCGTGCCGCTGCAGATGTTCTCGCTGCTGGGCATGACCCTGTCGCTGCTGTCGGCGCTGCTGGTGGTGGTGCTCATCTTCCGCCGCTTCCTGCTGGGCGCCGAGGCGGAAGGCGTGTTCACGCTGTTCGCGATCGCGTTCTTCTTCATGGGCGTGATCCTGTTCGGCATCGGCCTCGTGGGCGAATACGTGGGCCGCATCTACCAGCAGGTGCGCGCACGGCCGCGCTACGTCGTCGCCACGATCCTGGAGGGCGTGCCGCCGGACCTGGCGGAACTCGGCGGGATCGAGAAGCGGCAGGTCGCGCGCTGAGTATCTGGCCGCGGCCATAAAATCGTCGTTCCCGCGAAAGCGGGAACCCATGCTGAACATCAGAAATCCGCTCAGCATGGATCCCCGCTTCCGCGGGGATGACGGTGTTTTGCATGCTCATCCCAAATTGACTCGAACACTATGACCCAACCCCGCAAACGCGCAGTCGTCTTCGCCTACCACAACGTGGGCGTGCGCTGCCTGAAGGTGCTGCTGGCCGGCGGCGTCGACGTCGCCCTGGTCATCACGCACCAGGACAGCGCCACCGAAAACATCTGGTTCGAATCCGTCCTCTCGCTGTGCGAGACCGAAGGCATCCCCTACCTCACGCCCAGTGATGCGAAAGGCGCCGACCTGGTCGCGGCCATCCAGGCAGCCCAGCCGGACCTGATGTTCAGCTTCTACTTCCGCCACATGCTGCCGCAGGCGATCCTCGACATCGCCCCCGCGTACAACATGCACGGCTCGCTGCTGCCGGCGTTCCGGGGCCGCGCGCCCACCAACTGGGCCGTGCTGCACGGCGCCACCGAGACGGGTGCCACGCTGCACGAGATGACGGTGAAACCGGACGCCGGCGCCATCGTCGCCCAGCAGGCCGTGCCGATCCTGCCCGACGACACCGCGTTCGAAGTGTTCGGCAAGGTGACGGTCGCCGCGGAGCTGGCGCTGTACCACGTGCTGCCGGACCTGCTGGCCGGCACCGCGCCGCGCACGCCCAACGACCTGACGAAAGGCGGCTACTTCGGCGGCCGCAAGCCGGAAGACGGCCGCATCGACTGGACCAAACCGGCGCAGGACGTGTACAACCTGCACCGCGCCGTCGCCCCGCCCTACCCCGGCGCCTTCACGGACGTCGGGCCGCGCCGCTACGTCATCGAACGCGCCCGATTACAGAACGGTAATGTTCAGGGCCTCTCGCCGGGCCTTGCGGTCGTCGATAATGCCATCCTCGGCGTCTGCGGCGACGGCCGCGCGCTGGTCATCCACAGCCTGCTGGCCGACGGCCTGCGCATCTCCCCTGCCGAACTGCGGGCACAACTCGCAGAAGACCAGGCCTGAACAAGCATCCAGGAAAACCCACATGAAAAAAGTCCTCATCCTCGGCGTCAACGGCTTCATCGGCCACCACCTGTCCAAGCGCATCCTCGAGACGACCGACTGGGAAGTCTACGGCATGGACATGGCGTCCGATCGCATCGCGCACCTACTGGACAATCCGCGCATGCACTTCTTCGAAGGCGACATCACGATCAACACGGAATGGGTCGAGTACCACGTCAAGAAATGCGACGTGATCCTGCCGCTGGTCGCCATCGCGACGCCGTCGACCTATGTGAAGGAGCCGCTGAAAGTCTTCGAACTGGACTTCGAGGCGAACCTGCCGATCGTCCGCTCGGCCGCGAAATATAAAAAACACCTGATCTTCCCGTCGACGTCGGAAGTCTACGGCATGAGCCGCGACGCCGAATTCGATCCGGAGAACTCGGAACTGGTCTACGGCCCGATCAACAAGCCGCGCTGGATCTACGCCTGCGCGAAGCAGCTGATGGACCGCGTGATCTGGGGCTACGGCATGGAAGGCCTGAACTTCACGCTGTTCCGCCCGTTCAACTGGATCGGCGCCGGCCTCGACTCCATCCACACGCCGAAGGAAGGTTCGTCGCGCGTGCTGACGCAGTTCTTCGGCCACATCGTGCGCGGCGAGACCATCCAGCTCGTCGACGGCGGCCACCAGAAGCGCGCCTTCACGTACATCGACGACGGCATCTCGGCGCTCATGAAGATCATCGAGAACAAGGATGGCCGCGCCACCGGCCAGATCTACAACATCGGCAACCCGGTCAACAATTATTCGATCCGCGAACTGGCCGACATGATGATGAAGCTCGCGGCCGAGTACCCGGAATACGCGGCCGGCGCGCAGAAAGTGCAGATCGTCGAGACCAGCTCGGGCGCCTACTACGGCACCGGCTACCAGGACGTGCAGAACCGCGTGCCGAAGATCGAGAACACGAAGAACGACCTCGGTTGGGCACCGGCCGTGACGATGGCGGACGCACTGCGCCACATCTTCGACGCCTACCGCGGCCAGGTCGCGACGGCCCAGGCCCTCGTCGATTAAGGACACACCTTGGCACCGCTGCTCGTCCTCAAGATCGACGTCGACACCTACCGCGGCACGCGCGAAGGCGTGCCGAATCTCGTGCGCATGCTGAACAAGCACGGGGCCGGCGCGACGTTCCTGTTTTCGCTGGGCCCCGACCACACGGGATGGGCGATGCGGCGCGCGCTGCGTCCCGGCTTTTTCCAGAAGGTGTCGCGCACGTCCGTGGTTGAACACTACGGCGTCAGGACGCTGATGTACGGCGTGCTGCTGCCCGGCCCGGACATCGGGGCGAAGGCGGCGGCCGAGATGCGCGCCGCGCGCGACGCCGGCTTCGAATGCGGCATCCACACGTGGGACCACGTCCGGTGGCAGGACAACGTGCGCGGCCGCGATGCCGCGTGGACGGACCGCATGATGAAGAAGAGCGAGCAGCGCTATACGCAAGTGTTCGGCGCGCCGCCGCACACGCACGGCGCGGCGGGCTGGCAGATGAACCAGCATGCGTTCGCGCGCCACGATGCTTGTGGCTACCGCTACGCGTCGGACGGCCGTGCCCAGTTGCGCGACGATGGCGCGCTGGCCGATCCGCAGTTCGGCCCGTACCGCTACCGGGGCCTGTCGCACATCCAGATGCCCACCACCTTGCCCACGCTGGACGAGCTGCTGGGCCGCGAGATCGACGGCACCGTCATCGACGAGAACAATATCGCCGCCCACCTCCTGAAGCTGACGGCGGTTCCGCAACGCGACCACGTATATACCTTGCACGCGGAGCTTGAAGGACAGAAACTCGCCCCCATATTCGAGCAGCTGTTGTCAGGTTGGAAAGCCCAGGGCTACCGACTTGCCTCGATGGCGGACTATTATGAGAAGATAAAAGACGACCCGCTGCCCGAGCATCCGGTCCAGTGGGGCGAGTTACCGGGACGATCGGGCGAACTGATCATCCTCGACAAGACCATGTAAGCACGCGGTGCCAGGCCCGCGAGACAGGAGATTACCGTGGCCGAAAGCCCAACCGCAGCACCCGCAACCGCAGACGGCGCCGCCGCGCCCTTGGCGAATTTCAGCGCGCCGATGACCGGCGACCGGACTTTTCAACTGAACGGCCGCCCGGCGCGCTACACGGTGCTGTACTTCTATCCCAAAGACAATACCCCCGGTTGCACGACGGAAGCGATGAACTTCCGCGACCGCTACGACGAATTCAAGGCGCTGGACACCGACGTCTACGGCATCAGCCGCGATTCCCTGCGCTCGCACGAAAATTTCAAGGCCAAACTGGGCCTGCCCTTCGAACTGATTTCCGATCCGGACGAAGCCGTGTGCACCCAGTTCGACGTCATGAAGATGAAGAATATGTACGGCAAAAAAGTGCGGGGGGTCGAGCGCAGTACGTTTGTCATTGACGCTGACGGCAAGTTGGTGAAAGAATGGCGTGGCGTGAAAGTCAATGATCACGTGGATGAAGTGCTGGAATTCCTGAAAAGCCAGCCTTGAAGAGCGGGCTGGCGATGGTTATCAAAAACCTTTAGCCGAGCGTACGCCTATTTTGAGTCACTGTTTTACCTCACCGCATCATTCCAATCTGGCTGCCGGCCAGGGCCCCCGTCCGGGCTTCGCCGGCGCCTCGCAGCTCCCCCCAGTTGCATCTGTCTGCCCGACGGCGCGCGCGTGCCGTGCGGAGCGTTTTTCCGACTTCTTTTCTGGATTGAGAACCTGATGCCACTGCCTAAACTCCCCACCAAGCCGGCAACCATTCTGCTGGCCAAGGATTATCCGAGGGCCGAACCGGGCAAGACGCCTGTGCGCGCAACCGCGAAAGCGGAAAACGACCCTGTCGAAGACCTGATCAGCGGCCCGGCCGTACCCGCCCCCAAGGCGACGAAGCCGCGCAAGTCGAAGGCCGCCCTGCTGGCCGAGGCGCCCGCGCGCGAAGACACGCCCCCGCAAGCACCGCCAACGCCACCCATGCCAGCCCGCGGCGAAAAGCCCGCGAAGCCCGGCAAGGCGAAGGCCGAAGGCGCCGGTGCCAAGCTGCGCGAGACCGACATGAACGAACCGCATCCGGCCAAGCACAAGCCGGTCGAGGTCAACGTCAAGTCGCAAGCGAGCCGCAAGGCCGACACGTCGGGCACCACGAAGGTGTTCGTGCTCGACACCAACGTGCTGATGCACGACCCGACCTCGCTGTTCCGCTTCGAGGAACACGACGTCTACCTGCCGATGATGACGCTGGAAGAACTCGACAACCACAAGAAGGGGATGTCGGAGGTCGCGCGCAACGCACGCCAGGTCTCGCGCACGCTGGACGCGCTGATCGCCAACGTCGACGACGACGCCATCGAGACCGGCATCCCGCTGGCCAAGCTGGGCAACAAGGATGCGAAGGGCCGCCTGCACTTCCAGACGCGCCTGAACGGCGCCGCCCTGCCCGAGGGACTCCCGTCCGGCAAGGCCGACAACCAGATCCTCGGTGTCGTGCGCGCGCTGGAAACGGAGCAGCCGGGCCGCGCGATCGTGCTGGTGTCGAAGGACATCAACATGCGCATCAAGGCGCGTGCGCTGGGCCTGGCCGCCGAAGACTACTTCAACGACCACGTGCTGGAAGACACCGACCTGCTGTACTCGGGCATCGTCCAGCTGCCGGACGACTTCTGGACGAAGCACGGCAAGGGCGTCGAATCGTGGCAGGAGATCAAGGGCGGCTACTCGTCCACGTTCTACCGCATCACGGGCCCCTTGATCCCGACCCTGCTCGTCAACCAGTTCGTGTACCTGGAACCGAAGAACGGCGAAGCGCCGCTGTACGCCCAGGTCAAGCAGATCAACGGCAAGACCGCCGTGCTGCAGACCCTGCGCGACTATTCCAGCAACAAGAACAACGTGTGGGGCATCACGGCGCGCAACCGCGAGCAGAACTTCGCGCTGAACCTCCTGATGAATCCGGAAATCGACTTCGTCTCGCTGCTCGGCCAGGCCGGTACCGGCAAGACGCTGCTGGCACTGGCCGCCGGTCTCGCGCAGGTGCTGGAGACGAAGGTCTACAACGAGATCATCGTCACCCGCGTGACCGTGCCCGTCGGCGAAGACATCGGCTTCCTGCCCGGCACCGAGGAAGAAAAGATGTCGCCGTGGATGGGCGCCTTCGACGACAACCTGGAAGTGCTGATGAAGGGCGACGGCGACGCCGGCGACTGGGGCCGCGCGGCGACGCAGGACCTGATCCGTTCGCGCATCAAGATCAAGTCGCTGAACTTCATGCGCGGCCGCACGTTCGTGAACAAATTCCTCATCATCGACGAGGCGCAGAACCTGACGCCGAAGCAGATGAAGACGCTGGTCACGCGCGCGGGCCCGGGCACGAAGATCCTCTGCCTCGGCAACATCGCGCAGATCGACACGCCTTACCTCACCGAGGGCTCGAGCGGCCTGACGTACGTGGTCGACCGCTTCAAGGGCTGGGGTCACGGCGGCCACGTGACCCTGGCGCGCGGCGAGCGTTCGCGCCTGGCGGATCACGCGAGCGACGTGCTGTAACGTCGGTAGTTCCAAACAAAAAGCCTGTGCATCGGAAGGTGCGCAGGCTTTTTTTTCTCACCGTCGTCCCCGCGAAGGCGCACTGCTGTCCGGAATAATTTTTACCGTCGAAAATAGGCCCGCCATAGGGAAAAACCGTCGTTCCCGCGAAAGCGGGAACCCATGCTGACGGCTCGAAGTCGACTCTTTGTAGCCAACGAGGTGGAAATGAAGAACGTAGTTAGCATACCCAGTATGGATTCCCGCTTGCGCGGGAATGACGATGCTATTTCTGACGGTTCTTGAAAACAATATTCCGGACATGAGTGCGCGAAGGCGGGGATCCAATTTTGCTGGCATTACCGCAGCGCTTGCAAAATTGGGCCCCTGCCTGCGCAGAGGCGACGTTGTCTGGAAGTCCGGCTTATCGCACGATGCAATCCACCGTATTCTGCTGCGCCGCAGGCCCCTGCGACGCCAGCGGTCCACCCGTACCGATATTGAACGTCGGCGGCGGCGAGAACTTCAGCCCCGGGTTCTGCGGCAGTACGATCGGCGGCGCGCTCATGTTGGGCACGAAGCCGAACTGGCCGGCCTGGAAATGCTGGGCGCCGCCCGGGTTCGTCACGACGATCATGCCGTCCAGGACCGCCACGTGCAGACCCGGCGCCAGGTCGGGCACGAGACCGGGCGTGACCGGCCCCGGCGCCTGCTTCGCCGCGGCCGCGGCTTCGACCCACTGCGCGATGAACGTCGTGCCGCGGATGCCGATCGTGGCCGCCGGCGTCTTGAGCTGGAACTTCTCCTTGTTGCGCTTGCCCAGCAGGCCCGTGATCGAACGCAGGCCGCCCTTCACGAGGCTGAATGCGGCGCTGTCGGCTTCCGGCTTGTCGGCGTCATACGCGAAGTTGTCGATCTTGAAGGTCGTGCCCGGTCGCAGCGTGATCTCGCTGTTGTCGATGAAGCGGATCTGCGCGTAGGTGTTCTTCTCCGCCACGAGCGTGTCGCCGCTCTCCACTTCCGACTTCGCTGCGAGTACCTTGACGGTGCCGTCGGCCTTGCGGTCCATCAGCGGCCCGCTCAGGTGTTCCACGATGCCCACGGCCTGCCCTGCCCATGCCGCGCCTGCGCCGAACAGCAGCACGGCGCACAGCAGGACCCGGGCCAGCGCCTCAATTGCAGTACATTTTGGTCGCAGGTTTTTCATTCTTGACTCCAGATTGTTCCACTTGCGCGAGGCCCGACAGGCGTTCGCCCGGCTTGCCGGCCGCCGCGTCCTTGCCGCTCTTGTCGGCACCGCTGCCGGTGTTAGTGGGCGTCGATGTGTTGATGAGTTGGACGACCGTCTGTACCGCCTGGGCCACCGGCGTGCCCTTCGTGTCCTGGCCGGCGCCGGCGCCGCCGCTGAAGATCACGCAGCTGGCGTCGCCCGGATGCGTGCTGCAGAACGACGCCGTCGGCAGCACGGCCT
>NZ_JBKYMO010000090.1:0-15571 GCF_047302915.1 Massilia sp. CT11-108
GTGGGCGAGCGCGCCAACCACAACCCGGCCCCCGTGCGCCTGGCCGACGTCGCCGTGACGGCGCCGGCCGCGGCCGACTTCGCGGACTGGAAGCCCTTCTACATGGAACCGGATGCGCGTTTCCACCGCGCCTACCAGGCCGGCGGCGTGCCCGTCAGCCTGACCGTCCTGTACTACCGCAACCAGAACCCGGACAAGAACCTGATCAGCTCCATGAACCGCCTGAACGGCTACGAGGATGCCTGGCACGAGGTCGAAGGCACGTCGCGTGCCGAGACCGTCGCCGGCACGCCGGTCACGCTGCACGAAGGCATCCTGCGCACGCCGCAGAGCGCAATCATGGTCTGGTCGTTCAAATGGGTCGGCGGTCATTACACGGGCACCGACCCCGTGGGCAAGCTGTGGCAGGCCGCGAACAAGGCGATGCTGCGCGGCGACGACGGCGCCGCCGTGATGCTCGCCGTCCCGTACGAGAACGACAAGGGGCGGGCGCGCGCCGCGCTGCACCGCTTCCTGGCCGAACAGGGCCCGGCACTGGACCAGGCACTGAACGCGACCCGCACCCGCCAATAACACAACGCGACAACCAGAACGGAAAACGACCATGCGTGTACTGCACGTCCTCGACCACTCGATCCCGCTGCACAGCGGCTATACCTTCCGCACCCGTTCGATCCTGCGCGAACAACGCGCGCTCGGCTGGGAAACCTTCCACGTCACCGGCGCCAAGCAGAATTCCGGCGACATGCTGGAAGAAACCGTCGACGGCCTGCACTTCTACCGCACGCCGGAATCGAAGGGCGCGCTGGCGAAGATGCCCGTGCTGAACCAGGTGAACGTGATCGACGGCCTGGCCAAGCGCCTGGCCGAGATCATCCCGCTCGTGAAACCGGACGTCCTGCACGCGCACTCGCCGTCGCTGAACGCGATCGCCGCGCTGCGCGCCGGCAAGCGCTTCAACATCCCCGTCGTGTACGAAGTGCGCGCGTTCTGGGAAGACGCCGCCGTCGACCACGGCACCAGCACGGAGAACGGCCTGCGCTATCGCCTCACGCGCGCGCTCGAGACCTATGCGCTGAAGCAGGCCGACGCCGTCACCACGATCTGCGAAGGCCTGCGCAAGGATATCGTCGCGCGCGGCGTCCCGGCCGACAAGGTCACGGTGATCCCGAACGCGGTCGACATCGAAAAATTCTCGATGGGCGGCACGCCCGACTTCGGACTGAAGGAACAGCTGGGCCTCGCCGGCTCGCGCCTGATCGGCTTCATCGGCTCGTTCTACGCCTACGAAGGCCTGGACGTGCTGCTGCGCGCCGTGCCGAACCTCGTCGCACGCATGCCGGACCTGCGCGTGCTGCTCGTCGGCGGCGGCCCGCAGGATGCGCAATTGCGCCAGATGGCGAAAGACCTGAACATCGCCGACAAAATCGTGTTCACGGGCCGCGTGCCGCACGACCAGGTCAACAAGTACTACGACCTGCTCGACGTGCTCGTGTACCCGCGCCTGTCGATGCGCCTGACGGACCTCGTCACGCCGCTCAAGCCGCTGGAAGCGATGGCGCAGGGCCGCATCCTGGCCGCCTCCGACGTCGGCGGCCACCTCGAGCTGATCGCCGACGGCAAGACCGGCGTGCTGTTCCGCGCCGACGATCCGGACTCGCTGGCCGACAAGGTCGGCGCGCTGCTCGCCGCGCAGGACACGTGGCCGCAATTGCGCCAGGCCGGCCGCCACTACGTCGAGACGGAACGCAACTGGAAAGCCAGCGTGGGCCGCTACCCCGCCATCTACGGTCGCCTGACGAAGAAGGCGCTGGCGGCATGATGGAACTGCGACGATGAATGCACCGGCTCCTGCACTCACCCCGGCCGGCGTCGACACCCGGCCGCTGGTCGTGCACCTCGTGTATTCGCTCGGCGTGGGCGGCCTGGAGACGCTGCTCGTCGACTGCATCAACCGCATGCCGGCGTGGCGCCACGCCGTCGTCTGCCTGACGACCTACACGTCGTTCGCCGACCGCATCGCCCGCCGCGACGTCGAACTGCACGCGCTCGGCAAGCCACCGGGCCTCGGCCTCGGCACGCACCTGACGTTCTGGCGCCTGATGCGGCGCCTGCGCCCCACCGTGCTGCACACGTACAACCTGGCCGCGCTGGAATACGCGTTCACGGCGACGCTGGCCGGCGTCCCCGTGCGCATCCACGCGGAACACGGCCGCGACGCGAGCGACCCGCACGGCCTGAACCCGAAGCACAACTTCCTGCGCCGCCGCCTGGTGCCGTTCGTCGACCGCTTCATTCCCGTCTCGGAAGACCTGAACCGCTGGCTCGGCGACGTCGTGCGCATCCCCACCGCGAAGACGCTGTTCATCAAGAACGGCGTCGACACGGACAAGTATGCGCCCGGCGGCACGCCGGCGGCGGACGCGCCCTTCAGCGCGGACGACATCGTGATCGGCACCGTCGCGCGCGTGCAGGACGTCAAGAACCACCGCGCCCTCGTCGACGCGTTCGCGCGGCTGCGCGCGCAGCTGCCTCAGCTCGCGCCGCGCCTGACGCTGGCGATCGTCGGCGACGGCCCGCTGCTGCCGGCCGTGCGCGAACAGGTCGCGCAGCTCGGTCTCGAGGGCGCCGTGTGGCTGCCCGGCGCACGCGCCGACATCGCCGCGGTGCTGCACACGTTCTCGATCTTCGCCCTGCCCTCGCTGGCGGAAGGCACGCCCGTCTCGATGCTGGAAGCGATGGCATGCGGCCTGCCCGTCGTGGCCTCGCGCGTCGGCGGCATCCCGGAAGTCGTCGACGAAGGGGTGCAGGGCCTGCTGGTGCCGGTCGGCGACGTCGACGCGTTGGCGGCCGCGCTGGCGCGCTACGCCCAGGATGCCGGCCTGCGTACCACCCACGGCGTTGCTGCCCGCGCGCGCGTGGAAGACCGTTTCAGCCTGCGCGCCATGGTGGCCGCGTACGGCGCGCTGTACGACGGACTTTGCCGAAACAAGGCACACTGACGCGTTACCGTTTCACCCTCTACAAGCAAGAAAGCCAACACCATGTGCGGAATAGTCGGAATCTTTGACACCCAGGGCAACCGGGAGATCGACCGCGAAGCGCTGCGGCGCATGAACGAAAGCCAGCACCATCGCGGTCCCGACGAAGGCGAGCTGTATCTGGAAAAAGCCCTGGGCATGGGCCACCGCCGCCTGTCCGTGATCGACGTGGCCACGGGCCAGCAGCCGTTCCTGAACGCCGCACGCGACGTGGCCCTCGTGTTCAACGGCGAGATCTACAACTACCGGCTGCTCCGCGACGAACTGGTCGCGCTGGGCCACGTGTTCCGCACGAAGTCGGACACGGAAGTCGTCATGAACGCGTGGATCGCGTGGGGCGAGGACTGCGTGCGCCGGCTGCGCGGCATGTTCGCGTTCGGCGTATGGGACCGCAGGAAGCAGACGCTGTTCCTCGCGCGCGACCACGTGGGCGTGAAGCCGATGTTCTATTCGCTGCTGCCCAGCGGCCTGTTCGTGTTCGGCTCGGAACTGAAGTCGATCATGACCTTCCCCGAACTGTCGCGCAAGCTGAACCCGCGCGCCGTCGAGGATTACTTCGCCTACGGCTACGTGCCGGAGCCGAACACCATCTTCCACAACGCCTATAAACTCAGTCCCGGCCATTCGATCCTGCTGAAGGTCGGCGACCGTGCCGTGCAGTCCAAGCGCTGGTGGGATCTGTCGTTCAACGTCGCGCCGGCGCGGCCGGAAGCGGACGTCGAGGCGGAGCTGATCGACCGCGTGCGCGAAGCGGTGAAGAGCCAGATGGAAGCGGAGGTGCCGCTGGGCGCCTTCCTGTCCGGCGGCGTGGACTCCAGCGCCGTCGTCGCGATGATGGCGGGCGAGCGTGACGGCACGGTCAGCGAAGGCGTGACGACATGCTCGATCGGCTTCGACGATCCGGAATTCGACGAGACCCAGTACGCGATGCAGGTGGCGCAGCGCTACCGCACGCACCACCACGCGCAGATCGTCGACAAGGACGACTACGGCCTGATCGACACGCTCGCGCATTTGTACGACGAACCGTTCGCCGACAGCTCCGCGATCCCGACCTACCGCGTGTGCCAGCTGGCGCGCCGCCACGTGACGGTGGCGCTGTCGGGCGACGGCGGCGACGAGAACTTCGCGGGCTACCGCCGCTACCGCTTCGCGATGGCCGAGCACAGCGTGCGCTCGAAGGTGCCGGAAGCGATCAGGAAGCCGCTGTTCGGCACCCTGGGCAGCCTGTACCCGAAGGCCGACTGGGCACCGCGCGTGTTCCGCGCCAAGACGACGTTCGAGTCCATTGCGCGCGACCTGGTGGAGGGCTACTTCCACGGCGTGTCGCGCCTGCCGGACCGCCAGCGCGACCTGCTGTTCTCGGATACGTTCCGAAGCGACCTGCAAGGCTACCGCGCGATCGACGTGATGCGCGCGCACGCCAAGGAGGCGCCGACCGACGATCCGCTGTCGCTGATCCAGTACCTCGACTTCAAGACCTGGCTGCCGGGCGACATCCTGACGAAGGTCGACCGCGCCAGCATGGCCCACTCGCTGGAAGTGCGCGTGCCGCTGCTCGACCACGAATTCTGCGAATACGCGGCGACGCTGCCCCCGAGCCTGAAACTGCGCGGCGGCGAGGGCAAGTACATCCTGAAAAAATCGCTGGAACCGCACCTGCCGCACGACATCATGTACCGCGCCAAGAAGGGCTTCTCGATCCCGCTGGCGGCCTGGCTGCGCGGCCCGCTGCGCGACGCCGTGCGCGAGGCCGTGCTGGGCGCGCGCCTCGTCGATACCGGCATCTTCAACCGGCGCTACCTGGAAAAGCTGGTGGCCGAGCACCATGCCGGCACGGCCGATCACAGCGTGGCGTTGTGGTCGCTGATGATGTTCGACGCGTTCCTGCGGGTCAGTGTCGCGTCATAATCTGCATCTGTTCGAACTCATCTCTCCATAAAACTGCCCCGCCATGCGTGATGTCATACTGTTGTTGATGATGCTTGCCACCCTGCCGTACGCCTTCAAGCGCCCGGTCGTCGGTGCCCTGGTGTATGCCGTCTTCAGCCTGATGAGCCCGCAGCGGCTTTCCTTCGGCTTCGCCTATTTCTTTCCGTTCGCGATGATCCTGGCGACCGTTACGATCCTGAGCCTGTTGGCATCGAAAGAGCAAAAAAAGTTGCCGTTCACGCCGCCGGTCATCCAGCTCATCATCTTTACCGCGTGGATTACCCTGACCACATTCTTCGCACAGAATCCGGAAGGGGCGTGGACCGAATGGAATCGCGTTATCAAGACGATGCTGATGACGCTCCTGACGATCATGACGATACGGACCGTCAACGACGTCAAGGCGTTGCTGCTCACCATCGGGGTGTCGCTCGGCTTCTGGGGGTTCAAGGGCGGCGTATGGACCATCCTGAGCGGCGGCCACAACGGCGTCCTCGGCCCACAAAGCACGTACATCGGCGACAACAATACCCTGGCGCTGGCCATGGTCACGACTGTTCCCCTGCTGGTGGCACTCTCCAACATTGCCCCAACCAAGTGGACCAAGCGCATAGCCCTCGGCCTGGCCATGCTGACCGCGATCTCCGCGCTGGGTTCGTACTCGCGCGGTGCGTTGCTGGGCGGGCTGGCAATGACGTTTTTCCTCTGGTTGAAATCCAATTCTAAGGCCAAGACCGGTGCGATTCTGCTGTTGCTGGTCCCGATACTGCTGACGGCAATGCCGGCCGAATGGACGGGACGCATGCACACGATCGACAACTATCAGGAAGACGGGTCGGCCATGGGGCGGATCAATGCCTGGCAGTTCGCGATCAACGTCGCCAACCACCTCCCGCTCGGCGGCGGTTTCATGTGCTTCACGGCGCCGATGTATCAACTATTCGCGCCGAACCCGAATTTCGTCATCGTTGCGCACAGTATTTATTTCCAGGTACTGGGCGAACATGGGTATATCGGGCTCTTCTTCTTCCTGCTCCTGTTCTTCTTGAGCTGGCGCACCGGCTCGCGCGTCGTACGCAAGTGCGGCACGAATCCGGAATACGCCTGGGCAGCAACGACGGCCAAGATGTGCCAGGTCAGCATAATCGGCTACCTGACGGCAGGTGCATTCCTGGCGATGGCGTTTTACGAGCTGCCCTACTATATCCTCGCCGTCCTGGTCAGTATCGAGAAAGTCCTGTTCATCGCCCCCCAGCCCGACAACACACCGCCGTTGCGCTTGCCGTTCCTGAACCGCAAGCCAAAGCGGCGCCTTCCGGGCCAGGTTGACGCCACGGCAACGACGCGTCTGCCTCGACGTTGACTTGTATCACGAAAAATGCTTTCATCTGATACTTAAGACAATATTCGGCTGCCCATCGGGCATGCTTCCGATCCTGTGCAAGTTTCCATCTCCGCCCTGACCCCGAACACAAGGATCGGCACATGAACAAGCCGCGCGCAAATGAAATCGATCTGCTGCGATTTCTGGCAGCACTTGCGGTGGTCCTTTTTCACTATGCGTTTCGCGGCTACGCGGCGCATAGTTCCAGCTTGCCTTATCCACTCCTAGAGCCGGTCGCCAAATACGGCCGGTACGGCGTCGATCTTTTTTTCCTGATCAGCGGGTTCGTCATCCTAATGACGGCCTCTGGCGGAAGCCTGAAGCATTTTGTCGTGTCGCGGATCGTGCGCCTTTATCCCGCTTACTGGGTCTGCTGCACGTTGACGTTCCTCGTGCTGATTCTGTTCGGGATCGGCAAGCCGACCGTGGTCCAGTATTTGTTGAACATGACCATGCTGAGCGGTTTCGACGTCATGCAGAAAGTTGCACCGGTATCGCTCATGGACGGTTCCTATTGGTCCCTGGTTGTCGAGATGCGTTTTTATGCATTCGTCGTCGTGGTACTGTTGTTGCGACAAATGCATCGTGCCGAATTCTGGCTGACCGGGTGGCTGGTGGCAATCATTCTGTTCGAACTGGCGCGAATCGATCACTTGCGCGAGGTGCTGATCGTCGACTATGCAGCGTATTTCATCGGCGGCGCCATGATGTACCAGATCTGGTCGCGGGGACGGTCGATGTTGCGTATCGGCGTCATCCTCGGCAGTTGGGGGCTGTCGCTCTACGAGGCCTGCATGATGCTGCCGAAATTCGAGACCGCAACCCGCACGGTGATGGATCGTGGGGTGGTCATCGGGCTGATCACCGCCTGTTTCATCATGATGTATCTGGTCGCGACGAAAAAAACGTCCTGGGTAGGCCGTCGCAACTGGATGCTGCTCGGCGCGCTGACCTACCCGCTGTATCTGGTGCATCAAGCCATCGGCTACGTCATCTTCAACCACCTCTATCCGGGATCGAACCCGCATCTCCTGCTCTGGGGAACGGTAGCCCTGATGATGGCGATCGCCTACCTTGTTAATGTGCAAGTCGAAAAGCGTTATGCGGGCGCGTTCAAGCGGCAACTGAACGATGGCTGGGCATCGTTGCAGACCCTTATCGTGCCAGCCCGCTAGACGAAAACTTCCAATGCCATCGGATGCCCAAGAAAGGCGCCCGGGCTGGCCGACGGGCCGTAGGCGCCCGACTGGAACACGACGATCAGGTCGCCGACCTGCGCATGCGCCAGCTCCATGCGGTCGGCCAGGATGTCGAGCGGGGTGCACAGCGGTCCCGTCACGCTGGCCGGGCCGCTGTCCACCGCCGACATGCGGTTGCCCACGGCGACCGGATAATTCTTGCGGATGACCTGCCCCAGGTTGCCGGATGCTGCCAGGTGGTGGTGCATGCCGCCGTCCGTCACGAGGAAGACTTCGCCGCGCGAGACCTTGCGGTCGACGACGCGCGCCACGTACACGCCGCATTCGCCGACGAGGTAGCGCCCCAGTTCCAGCGCCAGCCGCGCCTGCGGCAGCGCCGCGGTCAGTTTTTCGACCTCGGGCGCCAGGCGCGCGGCGATCGGCGCCACGTCGAGTCTTTCCTCGCCCGGAAAATACGGAATACCGAAGCCGCCGCCGATGTTCACCTGGCGCACGGACACGGGCGCCGCCTCGGCCAGGCGCAGCGCGAGCGCGATGCTGCGCGCCTGCGCGTCGATGATTGCGTCGGCGCGCAGGCTCTGCGAACCGGCGAAGATGTGAAAGCCCTGGAAGTCGACGTTCAACGTCCCCGCCAGGCGCAGCACGCGCGGCACCTCTTCGGCGTCGATGCCGAACGGCTTGGCGCCGCCGCCCATCTTCATGCCGGAGGATTTCAGTTCGAAGTCGGGGTTCACGCGCAGGGCGATGCGCGGTGCGATGCCGAACGCGTCGCCGATGCGCGCGAGCGCGATCAGTTCGCGCTCCGATTCCACGTTCACGCAGACGCCGGCCGCGACGGCCTGCGCCAGCTCGTCCTCCTGCTTGGCCGGACCCGCGAAGCTGATGCGCGCCGGCGCCATGCCGGCATCCAGCGCCGTTTTCAGCTCGCCGCCGGACGCGACGTCGAGACCATCGACGAGGCTCGCCATGTGCTGCACGAGCGCCGGCATCGGATTGGCCTTGATCGAGTAGTGCAGCAGGACGCCTTGCGGCAGCTGGGCGCGCAGGTCGCGCACGCGCTGCGTGCACAGGGCGCGGTCGTAGGCGAAGAACGGCGTGCGGCCCACACGCTGCGCGAGCCGGGTCAGCGGAATGCCGCCGACCTGCAGGACGTCGTCGACGACGGGAAAGTGGATCTGCGGTGCGTGACGCGGTTTGTTCATTGTGCTTCGTTCGTGTGCAGGGTTTGGCGCAGCAAATTGCGGTCGATCTTGCCGTTCGGGTTGCGCGGCAGCGGACCGGCGCGCAGGTCGATGCGGGCCGGGACCATGTAGGCCGGCAGGCGGCGCTTGCATTCGGCCAGCAGGGCGGCACCGTCGATGGCCCCCTCCTCCACCGGCACGGCGATCACGGCGATCGCCTGGCCCAGTTGCGGATGGTCGATGCCGAAGGCGGCCACCTCGGCGACGAGGCCGGTCGCGTGCAGCACGGATTCGATCTCGGTGGGGCTGATGCGGTAGCCGGACACCTTGATCATGTCGTCGCTGCGGCCGATGAAATACAGGTAACCGTCGGCGTCGCGGCGCACCGTGTCGCCCGACCACACCGCGAGTTCCGGCACGGGCAGGCCGGGGTCCTGGCCGGGCGCGGGGCGGAACCGCTGCGCCGTGCGGGCCGGGTCGTTCCAGTAGCCCAGCGCGACGAGCGCGCCGCGGTGCACGAGTTCACCCGGCTCGTCGGCATCGCAAGGTGTGCCGTCCGGGCGCACGACGAGGATCTCGGCGTTCGGGATCGCGCGGCCGATCGAATCGGGACGGCGCGCGACTTCCTCCGGCGGCAGGTACGTGGAGCGGAACGCTTCCGTCAGGCCGTACATCAGGAAGATCCGCGTGTCGGGCAGGATCTCGCGCAACGCCTGCACCGTCGGCACCGGCATGGCGCCGCCGGAATTCGTGATGAAGCGCAGCGTGCAACCGGCGGGCCATGCGAGGCGCGCCAGCGCGATCCACAGCGGCGGCACGGCGGCGAGGCCCGTGATGCGCTCGCGCGCGACCATCGTCACGATGTCCTTCGGGAACAGGTAGTTCATCAGCACGACACAGGCGCCGCGCAGGAAGGCCGTCGTCAGTTGCGACAGGCCGTAGTCGAAACTGAGCGGCAGCACGGCGAGCAGGCGGTCGTCGCTGCGCAGGTCCAGGTAGCTGGCCACGCTCTGCGCGCCCGCGACCATGTTCCGGTGCGACAGCACGACGCCCTTCGGCTGGCCCGTGCTGCCGGACGTGTACAGGATCGCGGCGACGTCGGTGTCGATACGGCGGTGCGGCGCCGGATCGCCGGTTGGCGGTTCGGGCCATGCAAGTACCGGCACGGCGGCGGGTACGGACGCGGCGTCGCCGTCGGCCAGCAGCACGGCACGCAGGTCCGGACAACGATCCAGGACGGGTGCCAGCTGCGCGAGGCGTTCGGCCGTCGTGGCCAGCAGGCGCACGTTGCAGTCTGCGAGGATGTACGCGACCTGCTCGGGCTTGAGCAGCGGATTGACGGGCACGAAGACACAGCCGGCGGCTGCGGCGCCGAACATGGCGGCCACGTTCTCGATACGCTTTTCCATGTACACGGCCACGCGCGCGCCGGGTTCCAGGCGTGCGTCCAGCAGCAGCGCGGCGACGGCGCGCACGTCATCGGCCAGCTGCGCATAGCTGCAGCGCCTGTCGCCGTACGCGAGCGCTTCGGCGGCGGGTGCGCGCGCCGCGGTCTCGAACAGGGAGTCGTGGATCAGGTGGTTCATCAAAGCCGGCGGGACGTAGTCAGGCAAACGCTCATCTTACCAGTTCGCCTCTGGGAAGCGTACCAACCGGGCACGTCGCCGGCCCCGCCGACCGGGCGATAGCGATATCAAGAAGGCATGATGTCGTAAATAGACACAACAAGAGCGCTTTTATTATAAAATCTACAACTAACGACATTCACCTGGCAAAACCGGTTATCGTAAGCGGTCTTGACCAGCCGGCGGTGCCGGTCGTGTTGGCCCGATACGGCAGAATCAGAATAATGGAAAACAAAGCAGCTTTTTCTCACTCGTCGAACGTGTTGCAACCGAATCTGTCGGTGTATCTGGACCTGCTCAGGTATTTTGCCGCGTTGATGGTCTATCTCTTCCACGCTGGCCACTTCTCGCACTACAAACTCCCGTTCTTCGGCACCTATGGCGGCCTGGGCGTCGCCGTATTTTTCGTACTGTCCGGGTTCGTGATCGCGTTTTCTTCGACGGGCAAACGCCGGGACATCGTCGATTATTTCATTGCACGCTTCGCCCGCCTGTGGTCGGTCGCTCTGCCGGCAATTCTCCTCACCCTCGTCCTCGATACGGTGGGTCAATGGCTTGCGTTGTCGGCATATGCGCCGATGCAGCCGTATCCGGCCTACAAATGGATTGCGGCTTCCGGCATCACTGCGCTGTTCCTCAACGAAATCTGGTTCCTGGATATCTGGCTGGGAACGAACGGGCCGTTCTGGTCCTTGTCGTATGAATTTTGGTACTACGCGATTTTTGCGACGCTGATCTATTTTCGTGGATGGCAGCGCGTTGCCATGGCAGGTCTCGTGATGTGTATTGCCGGGCCCGGCATCATCATCGCCTTCCCGGTATGGCTCCTCGGCGTAGGTCTGTTCCATTTACTGCGCAAACATGTGTCAGCGGACAGGACACGGCTTGGCCTTGGTGCTCTGCTTGTCTCCATCGTATGCCTCACCCTTTACGTCATGATGGGTGGATCGAAGATCTTTACCGCTCTCCCGATCGCTTACCCGCTGGCCAATCTGAAGTCATGGGGCATCAATTTCTGGCCGCAGAGCTATGTCGTGGGCTTCCTCATCGCACTGAACATCTACGGCTTCGCCCGCATGCAACGAGTTTTCAGGAGCCCTTCCGAATCAACGGTACGCCTCGTCCGTACGACGGCGGAAACGAGCTTCGGCCTGTACCTCTTCCATTATCCTTTGATGTACTTCTGCAAGGCCCTCCTGGCCGTCGCCCACGTCCCCCAAGGCATGTTCTACGTTCTGGCCATCTATATCGCTCCATTCGTTGCGGCGACATGGTTGTCCCTGAAATGCGAACCCCTGAAGTTTGTCTTGTCCAGGATCCTGAAAACGTTATTGAAAAAGGATAAGGCACAGTCGGCACACGGCAAGGACGTCCCCATCGTCCCGGACTATCCCATGGCCGCACCGCTGGCGACCAACGACCACGAGCGACGCCTCGACATCTGACAGGTCGGTCTTCTTTCACCCCACCTCATCGACCTGTACCGGGCATGCATCTGCATGCACCCCGCATGTGTCGATATTTCGCTTTTAAATACATTTCAGCAAATTTGTTGTTTTCACACCGCAATCTCTTCATTTCATAACCGTAACTTGTGTATTTACACCGGCGTATATATGCTGAATTTAAGCAAATTTCCCTGGTGTCAATATGCGTACCCAAGTGTCCATCACCGTTGACACCGAGTTCAGCATCGCGGGCGCGTTTCGCGATCAGACGGTGTGCCCGATCGCAGAGCAGCGGGTCTGGTGCGTGAGCGGTTACAAATCGCATGGCCTGGGCTATATGCTCGACTGCTTCGCGCAGTACGGCATCACGGCGACCTTTTTCGTCGAGGTCCTGAACCGGCATTACTTCCATCGCGACCCCATGCGCGACATCGCCGAAAAACTGCATATGGCAGGACACGACGTGCAGTTGCACCTGCATCCATGCTGGACCGTCTTCCGGCACGAGGACTGGCGCGAACGCGCGCGCGTGCGCACGAGGCCCGGCATCGACGCCTTTCATGGCCGCGCCGAAGACGAATCGCTCAAACTGATGGAGTACGGGCTCGAGACGTTCCACACGTGGGGATTGCCGGCGCCGACGGTGTTCCGCAGCGGGAGCCTGCACCATGACGACGCGCTGTATCGCGCCCAGGCCCGCGCGGGGATTCCTTACAGTTCCCATGTCGGCGTGGCCGTGTTCGACAGCGGCGACGAGAACTATCGCCTGTACAGCGGCCGCCACGAACGCCATGGCGTGATCGAATGTCCGATCCTGACCTTCCGCGACTGGAAGGTGCCCGGCAAGACCCACCTCAAAAGCCTGACGATCACGGGCAGCAATTTTGCCGAGACGCGCATGCTGCTGGAGCAGGCGCACCGCGAAGGCGTCGAGCAGGTCGTGATCCTCTCCCATCCGTTCGAGTACGTGCATACCTCGGACCAGCAGATGTCCCGGATGCGCCGCCATCGCGTCAACCAGCGCCGCCTGGCCCGGCTCTGCGAATTCCTGAGCGAGAACACCGACCGGTTCGCGACGGATGGCCTGGCCGCCGCCGCCGCCATGCCGATGCGCGCCGAATCGTCGCGTAACGTCCTCCTCAAGGGAAGCCTGCTGAAGGCCGTGCCGCGCATGGTCGAGCAGGCCGTCTACGACAACTACGCCATGTGGCGCCTGAAGCACCAGGACGCCGGCGCCGTGGTCGACGTCGAGGCCTGCGCCTGAGATTCCAGGGCCGTGCCGGGGGCACGGAAACGGGGCCGCATGTTATATTAAATGCATGACGTCAACAGCTCCCGTCCGCCGCGCCATTCCTCCCGTTCCCGTGCTGTCGCTTGCCGCATTCTCGGGCGGGCGCCGTGCCGCGCTGCCATCGCTGCTGGACGGGGCGGACGCGCGCCTCGTCACGAGCGGCCGCGTCGCCATCGGCCTCGCCTTGCGCGCGCTCGGCGTGGGTGACGGCGACGTCGTGCTGGTGCCCGCCTATCACAGCCCGTCGATGGTCCCGCCCGCGCATTGGTGCGGCGCCGAGGTCGCGTTCTACCGCGTGCGGCCGGACACGGCGCCGGACCTCGCCGACATCGAAGCGCACGTCGCCAGGGGGCGGGTCAAGGCGATCCTCGCCACGCACTTCTTCGGCATCCCGCGCGACCTCACGCTGCTCCGCGCGCTGTGCGACCGGCACGGCATCGGCCTCGTCGAGGATTGCGCCCATTGCTTCTTCGGTGCGCGCGACGGTGTCGCGGTGGGGAGCGTGGGCGACTACGCGATCGGCAGCACGATGAAATTCTTCCCAATCTACGAAGGCGGCTGCCTGGTCTCGCGCCGGCACCGGCTGGACGTGGCCCTGCACGGCGCCGGCGCCGGCTTCGAAATGAAGGCCGCGTTGAACGCGCTCGAAACGGCGTTCGCCTACGGCCGCCTGCCCGTGCTGCGGATGCTGCTCGCGCTGCCGCTGCGCGCGAAAAGCGCGCTGTGGGGCGCATTGAAATCACGCGGCGGCAAAAGCGGCAACAAGAGCGGCGGCACGACGGCGCCCGCGCCCGCGCTGGCGCCGTCATCGTCGGACAGCAGCTTCGAGTTCGATCCGCGCTGGGCCGACAAGCGTTCGTCCTGGTTTTCGCGCGCGGTGCTGCGCGCTGTGTCGCCCGCGCGCATCGTCGCGCGGCGGCGGCGCAACTACCTCGACCTGCAGCGCGCGCTGGACGGCGTGCCCGGCTGCCGCCCGCTTTATTCGAGCCTGCCCGACGGCGCCTGTCCGTGGATGTTCCCGCTGCTCGTCGACCGGCCGCAGGCCGTGTTCGACGCCTTGCTGCGCGCCGGCGTGCCGATGACGCGCTTCGGCGCGACGCTGTGGGCGGGCGGCATGCCGCGCGAAGTCGCGCGCAGGGACGACCGTCCAGTTCATGCGGGCACCGCCGCGCAGGTTTCCAGCGCCTGCACGCGGCCGGCGCCGCATCGCCGCTGCTCGCCTTTGACTTCGTGCAGCCGCTGCTCGACGTGTTCGGCACGGGCCGCGAGCTGCTCGCGTGGCACGGCCATGGTGAAGACGCGGACGCGATGACGATCGTGGCCCCCGGCCGCCCCGGCGTGTGGAACACGTTCCAGCCCGCGCAGGCGCCCGTCGGCCTGTGGCTGCAGCGCGATACCCGTCCCGCCGACGGCCTGCTCGCGGATCTGCTGCGCGCCCTGCCCGGTCCCGCGCTGATGCTGGGCCTCACGCAGTGCGACCCGATGCTGACGTCACGCCCGGCCGGGCCGCACAGCTTCGACTACATCGAGACGGCACGGATCACGCTGCAGGGGACCTTCGACGACTACTGGAACGCGCGCGGCAAGAACCTGCGCAACAACCTGAAAAAGCAGCGCAACCGCTTGCGCCAGGACGGCATCGCGACGCGCCTGGAGATCGTGCGTGATCCCGCGCTGATGGCCGCTGCCGTCGCCGACTACGGCCAGCTGGAGACGAGCGGCTGGAAGGCGTCCGAAGGCACCGCCGTCGCGGCCGACAACGACCAGGGCCGCTTCTACCGCGCGATGCTGGAAGCGTTCGCGCGGCGCGATGCGGCCAGCGTCTACCGCTACTGGTTCGACGGCCCGGATGGCCCGCGCCTGGCCGCGATGGACCTGTGCGTCGAAGGCGGCGGCTGCATCGTGATCCTCAAGACGGCCTATGACGAAGCACTCGGTCCGCAGCTGTCGCCGGCCCTGCTGATGCGCGAGGAAGCGACGCGCGGCCTGTTCGACGAAGGCCGGTTCGAGCGCATCGAATTCTATGGACGGGTGATGGAATGGCACACCCGCTGGACCGACGAGATCCGCACGATGTACCACCTGAACGGCTACCGCTGGCCGTGGCTGGGCCGCCTGCATGCGCTGGCGGCACGTCGCGCGGGTGACGTCAGCGCTGCGCCGCCAGCGCCTGCCGCAACTGCGACAGGCTCATGAACTCGCCGCCGACGCGGTCGCGGAACCACGCGCAGTAATCGTACACCGTCGTGATCAGGCGCTCGAGGTCCGCCTCGCAGCGCACGTACGGCGTGTGGCCCGGCATCATCGACGGGCTGTGGTACGTCAGCGAAAAGACCTGGCAGCCGCCGGCCAGCAACGCTTCGGTCAGGCGGCGCATCTCGGCGCCGGACGCCACTTCGGGGCTCAGGCGCACGCGCTCGAGCGCGCGCGCCAGCCGGGTGCGAAATACATCCCTGGCACGGTCGTAGAA